>JBHADN010000056.1:0-5739 GCA_041855085.1 Catonella sp. | reverse complement strand
ATTAAACATAGTGCGGAAGTTTTTAGTACATTTTAACAATGTGGAAAACTTTACGAAATTTTTCCATTATTAAGGAGGAAGATTCAAAATGGCAAAGGCTAAATTTGAGAGAAGCAAAGTACATGCAAATATCGGTACCATCGGTCATGTAGATCATGGTAAGACAACTCTTACAGCAGCTATTACAAAGGTACTTTCAGAGAGAGTAGCAGGAAATGCGGCTGTAGATTTCGCAAACATTGATAAGGCTCCGGAAGAGAGAGAAAGAGGTATTACAATTTCTACTTCCCATGTTGAGTATGCAACAGAGAACAGACATTATGCACATGTTGACTGCCCTGGACATGCTGACTATGTTAAGAACATGATTACAGGTGCTGCTCAGATGGACGGTGCTATCCTCGTTGTTGCTGCTACTGACGGTGTTATGGCTCAGACAAGAGAGCACATCCTTCTCAGCCGTCAGGTAGGTGTTCCTTACATCGTAGTTTTCCTTAACAAGTGTGACATGGTTGATGATGAAGAGCTTATCGACCTTGTAGAAATGGAAGTTACAGAGCAGCTTGAAGAGTATGGTTTCGAGGGTTGCCCAATCATTAGAGGTTCAGCTCTTAAGGCTCTTGAGGATCCACACAGCGAGTGGGGCGACAAGATTATGGAGCTTATGAAGACTGTAGACGAGTACATCCCTAACCCTGAGCGTGATGTAGATAAGCCATTCCTTATGCCTGTTGAGGATGTATTCACAATTACAGGACGCGGAACTGTTGCTACAGGTAGAGTAGAGCGTGGAACACTTAAGCTTAACGACGAACTTGAAATCGTTGGCGGACGTGATGAGAACAGAAAGACAACTGCTACAGGTATCGAAATGTTCCGTAAGCTTCTTGATTCTGCTGAAGCAGGCGATAACATCGGTGCTCTCCTTCGTGGTGTAAACAGAGATGAGCTTGAAAGAGGACAGGTTCTCTGCAAGCCGGGCAGCGTAACTTGCCATAAGAAGTTTACTGCTCAGGTTTATGTTCTTTCTAAAGAAGAGGGTGGTCGTCATACTCCATTCTTCAACAACTATCGTCCACAGTTCTTCTTCAGAACAACAGATGTTACAGGTGTAGTTACACTCGGAGCAGGTACAGAGATGTGCATGCCTGGCGATAACACAGAGATGACAGTTGAGCTTATTCATCCTGTTGCTATGGAGCAGGGACTTGGTTTCGCTATCCGTGAGGGTGGTAGAACAGTAGGTTCAGGTAAGGTTGCTACAATTATTGAGTAATTTTAGCTGATTGGATAGAAATTAAGTAAAATAGAGCCTTCCGGGGTTTTCCCCGGAAGGCTTTTTTATATGGATCGCATTATAAAGGCAGGATGTCCCTGGTAAATATAATAGAGTATTTTGCACAATTATATTGGTAACAATACTCTATTTATAGATATTTATAATAAAAATATTAACATATAATAAACTAAAATTATACAAAATGCAGCAATAATGTTAAAATAAGCTTGCTGTGTTTTGTTTTTTTCAGTATATGTACGGATGCGGCAGAGAATGTGCTTTGCGCCCGAACAGTCGCAAACAGTTTTGATTTAATATATGCTTAAGCTTATATTTATGGGGATTTCAGGAGGAGATAGCTTTGTCAGAAAACAATATAAAAAATAAACCTGATTTATCAGGGCTTACAAGAGATGAGTTGTGGGAGCTTGAAGAAAACAATAAGAGCAAATCTCAGAGAATTGTTGATTTTATAATATCGTTGTGTCCGTTGTTTTTTTGCGGTATGGCAATACTTGAGTATGTGTTTGTGCCGGACAAGTATCCTAACGCAAATCCCGAGAGATATATAATACTGCTTCTTATTCCTACAGTAATATACATGATAGATTGGGCGGTTGCACTGCTTCAGTATAAGAAAGGAAATAAAAAGAAATTCGCAAAGGTAAGACATAAGGCGCCGTTCAGGTCCGCTATCTTTGTGCTGCTTATAATACTTGATGTACTTACACTAAAGACGGGCATGCTGCTGTATCCTTTCATACCTTGGGTTAATGATATCATCAATGCCGCAATTTTAGACGGCGAACAGCTTATGATATGCACCGGGTTTACATTAAGATTGCTTTTTAGCGGATATTTTGCAGGAGTGATACTGGGGCTGATTACAGGAGTGGCGAGCGGCTACAGCGAAAAGGTAAGATACTGGGTAAATCCTGTTGTAAAGGTGCTTGGTCCTATTCCTACCGCCACATGGATTCCGCTTATTATGATATTGGCTACATCTCTTATGGCAGGCTCGGTGTTTATAGTTGGACTTGGAACATGGTTTGCGGTAACCGTTGCAACTACTACGGGAATTTCAAATGTGGACAAGTCTTACTACGAGGTGGCGAGAACCTTGGGTTCTTCTCCAAGACAGTTGGTTTTTAATATAGCCGTTCCTCATGCAATGCCGAACATACTCCAGGGAATGACACAGGGAATGAGCTCAGCCTGCATTTCCCTCATGATTGCGGAAATGCTTGGGGTTGAAGCGGGACTCGGCTGGTATATAACCTGGGCTAAGGCTTGGGCGTCCTACAATAAGATGTTTGCAGCCATTATAGTTATCTGTATAGTTTTCAATATAGTAACAAGGATATTGGATGCAGTAAAGAACTATATGCTTCGTTGGCAGATAGGAGTAGTGAAATAATGAGTGAAGCCATAGAACTGAAAATAAAAGGTGTTTCAAAAAGCTTTTCAAGAGTGGATACATCAGATGTTACCCATGCGGTTTCAGACATAGACCTGAGCATGCACAACGGTGAATTTGTAAGCCTTGTAGGTACTTCGGGGTGTGGGAAATCTACCATACTTAGAATGATAGCAGGGCTGATTATGCCGACAGCCGGAGAGATTACGGTAAATGGAAGTAAAATTTCAGAGCCCGGTCCGGATATAGGAATGGTATTTCAAAAGCCTACCCTGTTTCCGTGGCTTACGGTAGAGGGGAATATAGCCTTCGGACCGCGTATGCAGGGAAAACTTAAAGAAAATGTGTCGGAGATATCCAGGATTATACAGGTTATAGGCCTGGAGAAATTCAGGAAAGACTATCCGGGGCAACTTTCAGGGGGAATGGCACAGAGAGTGGCGCTTGCAAGAGCCTTGATAAGCAAGCCGAAGATTTTGCTTATGGATGAGCCGCTCGGTGCATTGGATGCATTTACAAGGATGAATATGCAAAATGAAATACTGGAAATGTGGAATGAAAATAAGCCGTTGGTCATCATGGTAACACATGATATAGATGAAGCCATACATATGAGCACAAAGATTTTGGTAATGGAGGCAAATCCAGGACGCATTCGTGAGGAAATAAAGATAAACATGGAATATCCTCGCAACAGAAGCAGTTCTTCATTTGTGGAATACCGCAATCATATTCTTGATTTGCTGCATTTCGCTTAAATATAAAAACAGGAGGAAGTTATGAGGAAAGCATTGAATTTAGTGCTGTGTGCAGCGCTGGCAGTATCGATTACAGGTTGTGGAAGCAAGCAGACAGGGGAAACTGCCGGTGTTGCTTCAGCTACAAAGACCGAGTCAGGCAAGGTAACCGTTGAACAGCTTACATCCGAGGCTAAGCAGGTGGATATGACGGACGAAGAGGCTTGGAAAAAAGAACCGGCTTACGGTACAACTCTCAAGTATTTTACGGGAGATGGCTGTACGGCTGCCGTAAATGTAGCGGAAGAACTCGGATACTACAAGGAGAACGGTCTTACCGTGGAAGGCTTCAAGGGAGAGTCGGATGTAGAAGCAATAGGAACAGGTCAGGTGCAGATAGCTATAGGGCATGTTGCCAAGTCTATCGTGCCTGCAACAAACGGAGTTAATCTCTGCTTTGTAGGCGGAGCGCACTTGTTGAAGGGTTGCAAGGCTATTTATGTGCTTGCGGACAGCCCGTATCAGAACTATGAGGACTTAAAGGGAAAGAGTATTTCCGTACCGAGCGGAATAGGAGCAGCTGATTACAATATTACGGCAAGACTTCTGCTCGAGTCGGGTATCAATCCTATAAAAGAGGCTAAACTTACTGTGGTTGAGAAGGATGCCTGCGTGCCTGCAATGCAGAAAGGGGAACTGGATGCGGCATTGCTTGGAGAGTCTTTCGGATACAAGCTGGTGCAGAACGGTACACTTCGTAAGCTTGATTCCAAGGATGGAAACAGCAGGGATGAGCTTTGCTGCACTATAATGATGAACAAGGAATTCGTTCAGGAAAATCCTATAACTGCGGCTAAGATGTCTTCGGCAGTTAAGAAAGCGCTTAAGTGGATGGGAGATAACCCTGAAGAATGCACGAAGCTCCTTATGAAGATAGGTCTTAACGGCGATGACTACGATATGAACTTAGAGCTTAACAAGCTTATGGAATTCGGTCAGGAGGATGAATACACTACACAGCAGATGCAGAGTATCATAGAAGACTATATAAAGACAGATTTGATAACTGCTACCGACGATGCGAACGGAGTTATGACAAGTATCTGGAATCCAATCGGAACAGCCGAGTAGAATAAGTAAGACTTATACATTTGTGAGCAAAGTTTAAATGAATACAGACAGTAAAAGACAGTAATAAAAGATAATATCGGAGGTATTTCGGTGCTTGGTCGGAATACCTCCGATATTTGCAATATGATTACTGAATGCACATACCTTGTAACTTGATTTAACTGGTTGAAGGTTCACCGTGCAGATTGATGAAGCTGCTTTCTTTCAACGGCATTAGCAGGGCAGACGGTTAAACAGTTTCCGCAATGCAAGCAATGGTTTTGTTTAATCCTATACGGCGCAGTATCTGATGAGATGCAATTTTGAGGGCATACCTCAAGGCATTTGCCGCAGCAGGTGCATAAGTCTGTTATAAAATAGCCCTTATTCTCTTGTTTTTCTTTGCCGAAAGCAAAAGTTTCTCTGTTTATCGGTTTTTTTGATAAATCAAACCATTCTCCGCTGCCCTCATAAATTTGAAATACGGTTAAAGCGCGCATAGACTCTTCCGTTGGATATATTTCTCGCATATACGGGTTCTTTTCAAATAAAAAGGGAATTTTTTCGTATCCCAGATCCTTAACCTTTCCTCTGACAGATACCGCAACTTTGGATACTGTAGTGTCGCCTTTCATTGCCGTAAAAGCTAAGAACTTTTTTGATTTTAACCTGTCATAAAAGCCTTTTCCTTTTGCTGTCAAAAAATACAGGCCGTCATTATCAGCATACATCATATCAATTGCGGCAGTAACGGGCAGTCCGTCGCTGTCAACAGTTGCCACTATAACAGTGTGAATTTCGTCTACTATATATTTCAGGTATTCATTGTTTTCCATACAAGCACCTCTTAAAAGACTCCGACTGTGAGAAAATTTCAGCAAGATAACGGAAAGTCGCGGTTGTATCCATTTTGCAAAGCCAAGGGATTATTAGAACTTTTCGTTTTGATTTTGCCAGGTATCTTTTTCAGCTATAGTTTCCATGACATCCCAATGCTCTGCAATTTTGCCGTTTTCGACACGGAATAAATCATAATAGGATGTAGGAGTGCCGCCGAAAGTACCTTCACTGACTGCAAGAGCATAATCTCCGTCGGCAAGCACAAAATGTGTCTTGTTATATATCATCTGAATTCCCTGCTTTGCCAGCGCTTCTAAAGCTGCGCCCAAACCTGAAAGCCCGTCGGCGATTGAGAT
>JBHADN010000055.1:0-9876 GCA_041855085.1 Catonella sp. | reverse complement strand
GGCTTTCATTAACTCTATGAGAATGGCTGCCTGCGCCTTATCGTCTATAAATCTTGACTTAATATAGCCGTTCGAGTACATATATCTCGGCTCTATGGCTATCATATCGCCCGTCTGCACGCCCAGCGCCCTTACATCCTCGGCAGATCTTACATCTTCATCCAGCACTACCACTACATTTTCATCATATTTCGGAGGAGCCTCGAAGTATCTGTCGGGAGTTACATGCACGGATGCTCTGTCCCTTTGAACCGCTCCTGTTATAACTTTGCCGCTCCTTGTTGTAAGTCTTATGTTTTCGCCGATTGACGATTCCTCATGAAAGCCTCCCACTCTGCAAACCATAAGTGTACCGTCGGACTTTATATGCCTTACCATAAGCCCTATATCATCCACATGGGCTGTGATTACGAGCGGCTCTCCGCTTCCGCCAAGACAGGCAAGCACTCCGCCCTTTCTGGTCTCAATATACTCATAGCCCAAGTCTTTGATTTTCTTTATGAGATAATTCTGTATCTCTCTGAACTGACCTGTTGTAGAGTCAATTGCCAGCAAATCCTGAAACTCTCTTAAAAAAGACTCTTCATTCATTCTCTTCATTTCATTTCTCCCTTTATATGTTTATGTATATTGTTTACGGGCAGTGCATCCGGCAAAACAGCCGACAGCAGCTTACAGGCAATACTTCTATAATTACCTGTAAGCCGCTTTATTTACCGCCTGAGTTTATATTATGTAATCTCCCTGCATAAGCTGCCCTTTATCAAGTATATCCTGCAATGTTATTCCGTTTAAGTAGTCGTTTATCAGCTTATTAAGCCCCTCCCACACAAAAAGTGTCTGGCAGTAGGTTCTTCTTTCGCACAGGTTGCTGTCCGTTTCAAGACAGCTTATAGGGCTTATGCTTCCCTCCATTATCTTTAGTATATCCCCTACCGTATATTCTCTGGGGGCTTTTGCAAGCATATACCCTCCCTTATTCCCTCGGTTTGTAATCAAAAAGCCCGCACCGTTTAATACCGGCACAATCTGTTCCAAATATTTTTTTGAAATGTTTTGCCTGTCGGCAACATCCTTAAGCGCAATAAATCCGACCGCCATGTGTTCCGCAAGATCCACCATGAACCTCAGCGCATATCTTCCCTTTGTAGAAATTTTCATAACTATACCAACCCATCCACTTCTTCTGTTAATCTCTTAATGTATTTCTTCCTGTCTTTAAATGACGGGAGTATCTCCTTGTAAACATCCTGAATTTCTCTAAGCAGGTCGGACATCGAAGGCTTCTCGTTTATCGGCAGAAAGAGGACATTGTATTCCGTACCCGACAATGCGGGTATAATATCCGTCATATATGCGCCCATTTTTTTATAAAAATTCAACTCTTTTTCTCTGCACTCCGAAAAAGCCTTATTATCTCCTGCTCCGCCCAATTCTAAAAATATGCCGAACGGCAGCCTTTCCTTCCTCTCCTCCTTTATACTGTCATCCGTAAAAAAAAGCTTCAGCAACTCAAAAAATATTTCCGGATAGTTATAACCTCTATACTTTTTCAATACTGCAAAATAATTTAACAGCAATGTCCTTGACGCTCTGTCACTTATAAACATACCGAAACAAAGCAGATGCTTCTTATCATCATAAAGTCCGTATCCTCTGTACACTCCTTTTGCCAGAAGCCACTTTACGGCCGCCTCGGATATGAGAAAATCCTCGCTCTCATCACTACCGTCAAAAAAATTCGCTACAAATCTCCTGTACACGGAAAGCATCTCTTTTTTGTCAAACTCCCTAAGACTAAAGTCCATTATGCCTCTCTTTCCCACTACAAGACTGCCAGAGAGCTTCCCCTAATAGCGGAAGCCCGTTATCTGATATCCATCCTTGGTGTTCTGCACCACTATATTAGGCTCTGATATTCCCAACAAAAATCCGTCGTCATAAGCGGCGGTAATAAAAAGATTGGTGCCGGAAACAGAGCTCACAAGTCTTTTGGTAAATATTTCACTTCGGTTCAGAGAGATAAAATCCTGAACACTCGTAATCCTTTTGCTGCCGTCGCCTCCCAAAGTAACGGGATAATCGCACAGCCTCGCAAGCGTGCTTATGTCCTTGCTGCTTACCGCAAGTATTATCTCCCCCGCCTTTGCAAGGGCTTCTTTACTCAGCTTCGGCAGCTTGTCGGATTCGGTAATCTTTGTTACCTTAACTCCCTTTACGGATGTTCCCTTTATGCTTCCTTCATACTCAAGCCTTAGCGCCGCTCCCGACACTATACCGTCCTTTATCTCCGAAACATCCGCATTTTCATCCAGTCCCAGCTTTACCGTCCTGCCTGCGTCAGTCTGAAGGGTTACCGACTTTTCGGTTGAATTTATAACAATTCCGTACAGTATGCCGTTGGTGCTCATAGGCGGCACCTCTACAACAACCGCTTCGGAACCGGCACTCTCCGTAGAGCTTAAACCTGAGCTTGATGCAGCCTCTCCGCTTCCTCCGCACCCGGTCAGTATAAATGACACCACCGCAAAAACGGCAATCATAAGAGCTACTTTGTTTAAAGTATTGCTTACCACTTGCACCTC
Organism: Catonella sp.; assembly: GCA_041855085.1. GTDB lineage: Bacteria > Bacillota > Clostridia > Lachnospirales > Lachnospiraceae > Catonella. Next base: position 7,291 of record JBHADN010000055.1, on the reverse strand, counting down.
CAAAATATCATACTGTAACTTCCTGTTGTCAATTACCCCTATAATACTATGTTCAGCGGTATTTTACAAGTGTCATCACGATAACTTACACAAATTAAGGAACTGCCACACCGGCTTTACCGTATGTGACAGCTCCGACCTTTTTACAATTTGAACTTGGATACTTCGTTCTTGAGGTTTGTGGCTATAAGTGCCAGATTCTCACTTGCCGCCGAAATCTCGTCTATAGACTGAACCTGTGTATCCACATTGGCTGCAGCCTCTTCGGTAGTAGCCGCATTTTCCTCCGCTATGCCCGAAAGATTGCTTACCATATTTATTACATTTCGGTTCTCCTTGTCCAGCTTGGAGGAAACCTTGTTAATCTCTTTCACTATGGTCTTTGAGTTTTCAACCGCCTTTGATATCTCGGCAAACTTCTCGCTTGTTTCCTCAACCTTCTCGCTCTGTCTTATTACCATTGCGTTTGAATTTTCTATCATAGACACAGCCATCTCCGACTTGTCTTTGAGGTCGTTTATTACTACCTTTATCTCAGCGGTAAATCCTGCCGACTGCTCGGCAAGCTTTCTTATTTCATCTGCAACAACCGCAAAGCCCTTTCCCGCCTCGCCTGCTCTTGCCGCCTCAATAGCAGCGTTCAGCGCAAGGAGATTGGTCTGATCGGATATGGACTGAATCATCTCCGACGCATTGGATATCTTCTCGGTCGACTTGCTTGTTTCGCCTATTACTTCTTCAACCTGCTCGGATACCTTTCTGTTTTCTTCGGTAATCTTTATAAGCTCTTTAAGGGTCTCATTTCCGGTATTCTTACATTCATCTATCACATCCGTAGCTTTTGAAAGTTCCTCAAGAGTTACAACCATACCCTCTATGAGCCTGCTGGAGCTTTCCACGCTTGCCGCCGCACTCTGGGTATCCTCAGCCTGACTGCTTGCACTTCCCGCTATGCTGTTTACGGCGTCGTTAACTTCTCCCGCCATCTCAAGAGTGGTCGCCACTCTTGCGGTAAGTTCCTCTGCAGTGGATGCGGTATCGTTTGCATGAACTATAGTGTTTCTCACTATCTCGGTAAGGTTTCCATGAAGCACATCCATAGCTCTCATAATGGAGCCCATCTCATCCTTCTTTTCCAGATATCCCATCTTCTTGGCGAAAGATGCTTCTTCTTCAAGGTCAAGATTGTACTGCGAAATCTTTATAATAGCTTTCCTTATGGTGAGTATAGGTGTTGTAACGCTTCCCGATATAATCATCATGATTATAACCGCTATTACAATAACTGCTGCCAAGCTTATAGCCACATCAATTATAACATGCTCTTTAGCCTCTTTTGTAAAGTAGTCTATACTTGTTGTGGACTTAAACAGCCAACGGTCGGAGGTACCCTCTATTGTAACAGGTATATACACCATTTTAGACTTCTTGCCTGTGGTATAGGAAGTTCCCACAACCGCAGATTCCTTTCCCTGCGCCGCCGCCTCAAAAAACGGCTTAAAGCCTGAATCCAGTTCTATGGCATTCTTCATAACCATGCTCTTGTCCGTAGAATGTGCAACTATGGTCGATTCATCCGAAAACAATACCGCAAAATCGTCCTCATTGTTGCCCGGCTCCGCCGCAAGCTCGTCCGATATGCTGGTTATGTCTATATCCGCATTTATAGCGCCTATAACCTTGCCCTGAAACTTAATCGGCATTGCATAAGTAGTTACAAGCTCTCCCGTAGACGATGTATAAGGCTCTATAAGACTGGTAGTTCCCTCCGTAACGGGAATGGTGTACCAATGCTTGCCCAGATGATAGTCCGTAGTATTGATTGACAGATTTCCCTGAGTGCCCGCCACATAAGTAACCATAGCACCCGTCTTATTGTCATCCCTTACAAACTGACTGTCTTTTCCGTCGAAGGCATTCGGCTCAAAGTACACACCAAGACCGGAAAGGTCGTCATTCGTAAGAAAGAGTTTGATAACTGTCTGCGTAAGCGTTTCCCTGCTCCTTTCCTCCGGAGCCTTGCTCTCCATCTCCGCTTCTATAGCAGCAACTATGGCTACAGCTACCTGATACGACTTCTTAAACTTTCCTTCAATCTCTTTTGCATATCTTCTCGTTTCTTCTTTTTCGAGATTTTCGTTGTTGGTAATTGCCAGCCTGTATGAGAATACTGCATCATACACGGTTTTTATTCCAAGCACCAGAAACAGTACCAGCGAAATAATCAGGCTTACCCTCAAGCCAATGCTCTTAAAACCATACCTCTTAGATCTTTTAAAAAGTCCGCTCATCTTATTCCTTTCTCTGATTTGGGGGATATTTACACCTTGGGCTGTTGCTACAGTCTGCGTAGTCCAAACCATTACTGCAAAATTATTTACGAAACATCTTACAATATTGCGATACCCCTCTCAGTACGATATGACAAGATGAAGCCGTGCTCTGATATACAGATAATAATTTGCCGTTGTTTTCAAGTTGTCTAATTGTAACATTTTTGTAACCAAAAATCCAGCATAATTTTAAGAATTTTCCCAATATATTTTTTCATATATCCGTCATTTTCTCTAAAAACAGCAAGAGGTGCAACTTTTAATGCACCCCTTTTCATAGTTATATGCTGTTTTTCTAATATGTAAGCTTGTCCAGCTCTTTTACATGCTCCGTTTTGCTCGATACGGCATGACTTGCCTTGGCTGCGTATGCCTTTACCGCATTTGCAGACTTCTTTATATCCTGCATTGTTCCGGGGCCTGCCACACAGCCTCCCGGACAGCCCATTCCTTCAAGCAGGTATCCGTTATACTTGCCTGTTTTTGCCGCCATAAGCAGCTTTCTGCAATTTCTCAGCCCCTCAGCTCCCTCTGTCTTAACTTCCAGCTCAGGTCTTATTCCTTTTATTACATCCACTACCGAGGTGGCAACTCCGCCTGCTACCGCAAAGTTTCTTCCGTCTGTGGATGCGTCGTTAAGTCCTGTATCATCCTCCTCTATTATGTCCATATCCACATGCTTCGCTGCAAATATACCCGCCATTTCCTCAAATGTAAGCACAAAGTCCACCTCCGAACGCACGCTTCTTCGCATAGCTTCAAGCTTCTTTGCCGAACATGGCCCTATAAACACCACCTTTCCATTAGGATTGTAATGCTTTATAAGCCTTGCGGTAAGCGTCATAGGCGTAAGCGCCATGGAGATGCAGTCCTTTATTTCAGGGAAAAGCTTCTTAGCCATAGCCGACCATGCAGGACAGCAGGATGTAGCCATAAACGGAAGCTTCTCCGGCACTTCATTTAAAAAGTCATCAGCCTCCTGCTCCGCACAGAGGTCCGCCCCGACTGCAACCTCAAATACATCCGTAAATCCGAGCTGCTTCATAGCCGCTCTAAGCTTGCCCGGAGTTACCTTTGCTCCGAACTGCCCTACAAAGGCGGGAGCAACTGCCGCATATATCTGCTCTCCGGACTGTATAGCCCTTATTACCTGAAATATCTGCGACTTGTCCGCTATCGCTCCGAACGGACAGTTCACAAGACATTGTCCGCAGGATACGCACTTGTCGTAGTCAATGTCCGCCTTATTATGCTTGTCGGATCCTATCGCATCCATACCGCAGGCAACCGCACAAGGCCTTTCCTGTTTTATGATGGCGTGGTAAGGACAGATATCTGCGCACTTACCGCACTTGATACAGACAGACTCATCTATCTTTGAGCGTCCGTTTGTTCTGTCTAGGGTTACGCAGTCCTTCGGACAGACCTCTACACAAGGATGTGCAAGACAGCCCTGACATCCGTCCGTCACAAAGACTCTCTTTTCCGTACAGCCGTTGCAGGCGAATTTTATAACATTTATAAGCGGAGGCGTATAGTAAGTTTCAGGCTTGTCGGCATCTTCAATGTTGTCGGATATTTTTGCATGCTCGCTTGCATCTCTGCAGGGTAGTCCCATAGCAAGCCTCAATCGCTCTCCGACTATAGCCCTCTCAAGGAATACATCACTTCTGAAGCTTCCTACTTCTCCCGGTATGATTTTGTAAGGGAGCTCCTCTATCCTCTTGTCCGTAGGCCATTCGGTGTGGTATGCCATTCTTGCAACCTCGGTAAAGATACGGTGCCTGATTTCCTTGATTCTGGTTTCAATGCCTCTCATAAACTACCTCCTATAAATTCAACATTCACTTGTGAATACTGCCGTACTGTTTCAACAGGCTGTACTCTCTCCGCCTGTAAGCTCCGTACCGCCCGCCTTAACCGAGCCTTATATCAAAACGGTCTTATGCTCTCCTTGCCTTCATCCTTAGTTTTTTCTATGCTCTTAATAATTACATCATAGCTTATTTTATCATCCACCACAACCGTTACTCTGTCCTCCGCCTTATGCCCCAGCAAAGCTCTGCCGAGCGGCGACTCTATGGTTATGATATTGCTCATTGAGTCCCCTCTCACGGAGGTCACAAGCTTATAGGTTTCCGTAATCTCATCGTCTACGAAGTATACCTCTACCGTATTGTCGAGCCCTACTTCATCCTCTTTGGAGTTATCCTCTATCACTCGTGCAGTCTTTACCATTCTTTCAAGATAACGGATGCGGCTTTCATTCTGATTTTTGTGCTTTTTGGCTGCATAATACTCGAAGTTTTCCGACAGGTCGCCATGTGCTCTTGCTTCCTTTACCGCCTCTATAGCCTCTTTTCTTACTACCAGCTTTCTATGTTCTATTTCCTCTTCAATTCTCCTTATGTCATTCTTAGTAAGTTTGGAGCTCATTATTCCTGAAAACCTCCTTTATTTCCTGATAAAGTCTGCCGGCAGGAAGACCTACTACATTGCTGTAATCTCCGTTTATTCTCTTTATGTAGGCTGAAAATTTGCCCTGTATACCATAGCCCCCCGCCTTGTCATACGGCTCCAGCCCTGAAGTATATCCCTCTATTTCCGCCTCATTCATAGGATATACCTCCACCTCGGTTTTCTCTGAAAAGGTGCGAAAACTCAGCTTTCCCTCTTTCTTTAATTCCTCTATGATTTTTTCAACCTGAGGTTCTTCCTCTTTTTTTTCTTCATCCATCTGGTTTTCAAGTATTTTAAACAGCTCCGTATATGCGCTTTCTCCGCTCACATTTCTTTCCGCGAGCAGATTGCGCGGCAGCAGTATGAGGGTAACTCCCGTATATACGCTGTGTGTCTTTCCCTCAAGCATTCCTATCATCCTCTTTGCGTCTTCTCTGTCTATCGGCTTCTCAAGTATTTCGTCGCCTGCCGCTACAACCGTATCCGCTCCGATTATGATGTAGGCATCCCCCTCCTTTGTTTCCTGCTTTGAAATCAGATTAAACGCCACATCCGCCGCCTTTATAAACGACAGCCTCTCCGCCTTCTCCAAGGGAGCAAGAGAGGTAAAATCCTCCTTAAGCCTTTCCTCCGCCTCGCTCGGAACCGCTTCAAATTCAAAGCCCAGCCTCGATAATATCTCCACTCTGCGCGGCGATGCCGATGCCAATATATATTTTGTCATTTTATATCCTCCTGTTTCAACTTTTTTATCTTCCCCTTGCCGTATTTTTTCTCTATTTTATCCACCATGCTTTGAAGTCTGTCCTCTTTTTCTTTTTTTGCCGCCGCCTCTTTCTTCAGTATTACATCCTTTTCGACCTCTTTTACATACGAAAATATATCCAACTGCCTGAATTCTCTCGAGTCGAGCTGAGAACAGCCTACACCTACAAGTCTTATCCCCTCTCCCTCGGCTATTATCCCCCTCTCGCCGAACGAAAGCTCCTTTACAAGCTCTGCCGCTACGGTATTTATGGTATCCGCGTCATTGGTAGCTACGGATAGGGTGGTCTGCTTAGAGCGCCTGCTGAATGAACTGCTTTTCAGGCTTGCAACTATGGTAAAGCCCGAAACTCCGTCCTTTTTCATTCGCCTGCTTACTTTTTCAGAAAGCTTCTTTATCACACTCGGCATTATTCGCGAGTAATTAGACTTTGTTATATCAAGCTCCAGAGTTGTTTCGTTTGAGTAGCTTTTTGCCGCCTCCCTTTCTCCTTTTACCCTTTCGCCGCCTATGCCGTTGCTGCTTTCATGTATATATTCTCCCTGTTTTTCTCCGAGCAAAGAAATAAGAAGCGCCTTGTCAAATCCCGCCGCCTCTCCTATGGTCTTTATGCCGACATTTCTCAGCTTTTTTGCAGTCATTCTTCCGCAGCCATGAAGCCTTTCTATCGGAAGCTGCCACATCTTCTCTTCAATTTCTTCCGCATACAGCGTATGTATCTTATCCGGTTTTTCAAAGTCACTCGCCATCTTTGATAATATTTTAACATTCGAAATCCCGATATTAACCGTAAAGCCCAGACTCTCCTTGATTTCTTCCTTGATATCCTCTGCCGTTTTTACGGGATTTTCGCTTTCAGACATATCCATATATGCTTCGTCGATAGAGGTCTGCTCTATTACCGGTGAATATTTTCTAAGTATATTTACAAATTTTTCCGAATATTCCTTGTAGATCGCAAAATCCGAAGGAACGACAATGAGCTCCGGACATTTTTCAAGTGCCTGTGCCACAGGTTCTCCCGTCTTTACTCCCAGCTTTTTTGCAGGCAGGGAACAGGCGGTTATTACGCCCCTTCTCTTGCTCACATCTCCGCCTACGGCGGACGGTATGAGCCTCAGGTCTATTCCGTCCGGATCTTCCTTAAGCTTCTTTACTGCCGTCCACGAAAGAAATGCAGAATTAACATCCACATGGAATATGCTATTCAATATATCCTCTCTCCTTTAGAAAGCTTCTGTATCTCTCCCTTTGGTTTTTGATAATTTTGTCGGAGTTCATAAACTCTATAAACTCCTTTTCGCTTACCCATTTATAGCCTATTGTTTCATTTTTTTGAAGCTTCACGCTCTTCTTGTCACAATCCGTCCTTGTATAGAAGTCCTCAAATATACATTTCCCCTGTACGGTACGCCCTATGTAAGTAAATTCCGTAGCCTTTATACCTGTTTCCTCCAGAAGTTCTCTCTCTATACAGGTCAGTCTGTCCTCTCCCTTTACCGCGGAGCCTCCCGCCGTTGCCTCGTACTTACCCGGATTGGTAGGCTTCCCCCAATCTCTCTGCATAAGCAGAAAGTCCCCGTCAACATGCTGCACAAGCACCTCGCATACCATGTGATACAGCCCGTCCGGAACTCTGTGTCCCCTTATCAGATCAACTCCTGCCGGAGAGCCGTCCTTATTTAATCCGTCCCATATTTCCACAATGTGCTCCTTTTCAAAACTCTGTCTG
>JBHADN010000054.1:0-10116 GCA_041855085.1 Catonella sp. | reverse complement strand
CAGTACTAATGGTGAATCAGGTATCGGGGGATACTGATTTGGGGAGATTTATTGAAAAAGATAACTTTACACGCATTACACTTTATGTAAATGCCTTGTAGGGTTATCTTTTTTAGTTTTATGCCGAAATATATTATGTGGTAAGCGGCGGGTAAATCTAAAAAATGTATAAGAGGTATTTATGCAGATAAACCATGTAAAAGACAGTACGGAAATCTTGGGAATAGGTGCGGTGGCAGCGGAGAAAGGCTTGAAGGACAGCATTCCCGTTAAAGAAAGCATAGGACTGGGAGAGGCATTTAACAAAAATATGAGAACCGGAATAGCGGGGATGGGCGATACGTCTGTCAGGATGAAAGAAAATGACAGAGAATTTGCCGAGTTTAAGGAAAAGGCTGAAAGGTACACCGAAGTATTAAATGACAATGTTAAAAAATTAACGGGAGAGATGGTTGCAGCCCTTGAAAAAGAAGGTGTTTCGGCTGAAAATTCAGATGCGGATTTAGTGAAAAAAAGCATAGAAAATATAGTGGAAAAGCGTGAGTTCAGTAGAGAACAGCTTGCAAGACAGGTGGAGAAATCCGTACAGAGAGAAGAGGCGGCAGTTAAGATAGCTCTTGGAAGTGCGGGAGATGAGAGGCTTGTGAAACAGCTCGAAGCTTCGGGTGTACCGGTTACAAAAGAGAACCTTGCAAGGCTTTCAAAGGCGGTTGCATTTGCGGAGGAAACGGTTAAAAATATAAGCGAGCCTGCCATAGTGCGTATGATAGATGGCGATATACCCGAAACCGTGTCGGGCATTTATATGGCGGAGCACAGCGAGGCGAGAGCGGTTTTTCCGCAGGAAGCTATGAAAGACTGGAATGCGGTAGCGGCACAGGCGGAAAGTTTGCTTGTAAACCAAGGAATAACTCCGGATAATGAGAGTATTTCGGCGGCAAAATGGTTGTTTGAAAAAGATATGGAGATAACTGCCCCCAACATAGCCAAGTTTTTAAGTCTGAACGAGCTGAAAGCTGATGCAGGCAGCGAAAAGGGTATGGCGGGGATAACAAAAAATGTTGCAGAAGCCATCTCGGAGGGAAAAGATCCGCTTCACAGCATTATAGGTACTGCAAACAAAAGGCAGGCGGCGTACACTCTTAACTATTTTTCAGTCACGGCGGAAACCAGAATTTCCATACAGGACATAAGCGCAAGGAGGGCGTTGGAGGAGATAAGGCTGAGGCTCACGGGAGAGTCTGTGGTTAAAATGCTGAACAAGGGCATAAAAATAGACTTATCCGATTTAAGCGGACTGGTGGAAAACCTGAAGAGGGAAGAGGACGGATATTACAAGGCGCTTCTGGACGGTGCAGAGGGCTTGGAAGAGTACAGAACTTCCGCCAATAAAAGTGAGGTCGGGCAGATAGAGCTTTTAAGAAGCGTAGTTTCGGTGCGTACATATGCTATGACCAGGATAGAGGGCTCGGATTATAAAAACGGTGCGATATCAGCTGCCTATGTTTCTGAAACCCGAATTACACTTGCGGCATATCATGAGGCGGGTTTGGCATATGAGAGAGGTGCTACGGAAATAAGGGCGGATTTGGGCGACAGCATAAAAAAGGCATTTGTAAATATAGATGAGGTTTTAGCCGAGCATGACCTTGCACTTACAGACGCGAACAGAAAGGCGGTAAGAATGCTCTCTTACAACAGGGCGGAGGTTAATTATGAGTCCGTAACCGCAATGAAAGAGGCGGGACTTCTTACCGAAACGACGCTGAGAGCCTTAAAGCCTGCTACTGTTGCAGCTATGATAAAGTCCGGATTGAATCCGCTGGATATGCCTATGACGGAGCTGCTGGAGGCGGCAAACAGGATAAATGAAAAGGTTTTCGGCGAGGATGAGAATTACAGCAGGTATCTCTATAAGCTTGAGCAGGGTGGAGAAGTGACGGCAGAGGAAAGGGAAGCTTACATAGGCATATATCGTCTGATAAGGCAGATAGAAAGAGGGGACGGTGCGGCTGTGGGAAGCGTGAGCCTTGCCGAGCAGGCGCTTACCTTAAGAAATATGCTTTCTGCAGTAAGAACAGGAAAGCTCGGCGGCTTTGACGAGAGAGCGGATGCCGCCTTCGGGGAGCTTATAGAGGTTATGGGCGGAGGCAATAAGATAGATGTGCAGATAGATGCCGCATACAGAAAGCTGCTTTCCGGGAATATAAGAGATATGATTTCGGAAACGGATAACAGTTATTTTGAAAGAAAAGAGGCGCAACTGACGGAAGCGATTTCTACAGATGAGGTTGAAAAGCTTTTGGACGGAAGAGCGGGAATTACCCTTTCCAACGCATTTATGCAGGGAGAGGTAAGTAAGGGGCGGAAAAGCCTTTTAAATCTCATAAATTCTATGTCCGAGGATGAAAAAGAAGAGATAAACGAGCTTTCGGTCAAGATGCTGGACGAGTTTAACGAGGAGCGTTTTTCGGTGGAAAATGAGAAGGCGATAACGGATGCTCTCAGCCGCAAAGCGAGCAAAATACTGGAGTCCGAGGAGATAGTCTACAAGACGGCAAATGAAATAATAAAGGTAAATAAGCTTATAAGTCTGTCGGCAAAGAGGGCGGAGAGTGAAAGCTACGATATACCGTTCATTTACGATAAGGACAAGCTTGCAGACCTGTCGCTCACAATACGAGGTGGCAGCAGGGAGGCGGACAGAGGTAAGGTAGGTATACTTCTTACCAAGGAAGATGAGGAAATAGGTTCCGAGTTCAGAATAGTAAGCGGAAGAATTACAGGATATTTTAAGACATACTCAAGAGAAACATTGGAGGAAATAAGGACAGATGAGCAGGAGCTGAGGGCAGCTCTTACGGAGCTTGGACTTCAGGTAGGAGAAATTTCATATCATTTGGGCAATGCGACTTCACAAATCAGAAATTCTGACGATATATATAATGGCAACATAAAAACATCTGATATCTACAAGGCTGCTAAGAAGATTGCGGGATATGTGCTTAAGGTTACAGGTGTGAGAGGATAGGAAAGAGGTTGGAAAATGCGTATAAATAACAATATTTCGGCACTTAGGGCAAATACAAACTTAGGCAGAGTCGGCAAAAATCTTGATAAAAGTACGGAGAAACTCTCATCGGGCTATAAAATTAACAGGGCATCCGACGATGCGGCTGCCTTTTCCATCTCAAAAAGGATGAGGACTCAGATAAAGTCGTTGGAGCGCGCTTCGCAGAATGCGGCGGACGGAATATCCGTCATACAGACGGCGGAGGGAGCATTAAATGAGGTAAGCGCAATGCTCGGCAGGATGAAAGAGCTCGCGGTGCAGGCGGCAAATGATACGAACTCGGGAGAGGACAGGGAAGCGATACAAAAAGAAATAGATCAGCTTCTGGACGAAATAGACAGAATATCCACCGACAGCGATTTTAATACAAAAACTCTGTTAAACGGCGAGGTAGGAAGAAGAAGCATAACAAATGCCGACGGAGTTTCAGTAATAAGGGCTTCGGAAAGTATTACTCATGGAGATTATAATCTGAGGGTAACCGGAGATCCCAAGAAGGCAAGCTTTGTAGGCGGAGCGGTAAACGGAGGGCTTTTCGGAGATGATTCGGAGCTTGAAGGAAGTGTAAAGATAAACGGCGAGGTTGTCAATATAAACAAGGGCGACAGTCTGGATACGGTACTTAACAAGCTTAGAGCGGGAGCTGAAAGAGCTGGCATGAGCCTTGCCGGAAAAGGCGCGGATCCTTCAAAGGACGGAGAGGAGCTGTACGGAGGCTATACTGCAGAAGAACTTGATGACGGAGCACAGTTGCTGTTCGTTACCAAGGAATACGGAGAAAAAGAGCGCATAGACATAAAGGTAAGCACTCCTGAGCTTGCTGCCGCACTCGGACTTCCGGAAAGCATGGATGAAGCCGATGTGCCTAAGGGAGAGGATGCAAAGGTAGAGTTCAGTGATGAGTTCCCTGCGGATTTCACGAAAACAACTACTATAAGCGTAAATGGCGATAAGGCTGTGGTGCGTGACAAAGACGGATTTGAAATGGAGATAAAAATTGCAGGCTGGGCAACGGATGGCGGAGCGGAAGCAATAGATGTGAAAATAAGCGTGCTTGATGCCGGTTATATGACACTTCAGATAGGAGCTAACACGGGCAACAGCTTTGATATAAGCATAGGAAGGGTAGACAGCGAAACCTTGGGCTTAAAAGGGCTGAACATAAGGACGAATGAAGAGGCTGAAAAAGCCATAACCAGGATAGATGAGGCAATAGGCAGAGCATCCGCCGAAAGAGCAAAGCTCGGAGCTTTTCAGAACAGGCTTGAACACACCATACTCAGCGTGGATGGAAGCGTAGAAGATTTGACAAGAGCATTTTCAAGGATAATGGATACCAATATGGCTGAGGAAATGACAAAGTACACGCAGTATCAGGTGCTTTCTCAGGCAGGTACGAGTGTGCTTGCACAGGCAAACGAAAGACCGCAGACCATACTTACCCTCTTGCAGGGATAACGGAGGTAGCTTAGTTGAATACCGAGTCCGTAAAAACATATACAAGAAGAATAACTTCCGCAAATAAAAGTGAGATTATTGTAATAATATATGATATAATAGAAGAAAATCTCACTTTGGCGGAAGAGGCATTAGAAAGAGGCGACAGGGAGACTTTCAGGGCTGAAGTAAGGCAGGCGGTTACTTTTGTGAACGAACTGCTTATTTCGCTGGACATGAGCTATGAGGTCAGCAGAAATCTTGCAATGCTGTATATTTATGTAAACAGATGCCTTAACTTTGCGCTCGTGAGTGGAAAGAAAGAGGAAATAAAAGAGGCGGAACGGGTAATTAAAGGACTGGGAGAAAGCTTCAGAGAAGTGGCTAAAACAGACCTGTCTTTGCCTGTTATGGAAAATGCACAGAAGGTATTTGCCGGAATTACCTACGGCAAGCGGCTTGAACTGGAAGAAACCATGGTTTCAAAGGATGCGGCGGACAGGGGCTTTCGTGCATAATGCCTTAAAAAGATATTATGGAAAAAAGGACATTTAAATTTGCATTCTTTTGGTGCATTGCTTTGTTTATATTACTTACAGTAAATATAGGAGTTTGTCGTAAGGCTTTTGCTTCCTCAGCAAAGGCTGTTTCGGTAAACTCTTTTTCTGTTGTTCCGGATACCTCAGGTCTGTCCACAGGCTCTGCGGCTTATGTGGTGGATGTCGAACTTAAAGGAGTTAAGGAGGGGCAGAAAGTAAAAAACACCCTTTATATAAGTAAGGATAAGGAGTTTACATACACAACGGAGCTGAAATTTGACGGCGAAGGCAAAAAATATACGGATACGGTAAATATCAAGGTGGAGGATTCGGGATTTTACTTCATCAAGCTTGCGGTAAAACAAGGCAAAAAAACTGCGGAAAGCCTGCTTGAAAAGCCCGTGTACATATCTGCGGACAACGGGATGGAAGAAGTTCAGGGCATAGTGACACGCTATGTGGATGACGCCGCGGAGATATATTGGACAGGAGAAGAAAACGGGTACTACAGGGTAGGAATATATGACAGCGACAGTCTGGAGCTTTTAGGAGAAATATATACCGACAGCAATGAGGCGGTGTTTTTTGCAGATGAAAACAGGGAAAACCTGTCGGCATTCGTTGCACTTGTGAAAAACGGAAAAATGGGAGAATTTTCCTTAGTGCCATTTCCGGACAGAAGCAGTCCGAGCGTTATGGTTCAGTTTGAGGAAGAAGAGATTACAAATCTGGATACGCTGAGAATAAATGTGCTTTTTGTGGGCAATGCCGCAGTCGATATAACAGTCAACAACGAGGCGGTTGTAGAGGATGCCGACCTAAGCGGTGCTTATGAGATTCCGCTTCCGGAGGGAGAGTCGGAGATAAGAGTTACGATAACTGCGGAGAACGGAAATATCAGGAATTTTGAGAGTACAATAGTTTCAGATGTAACAGTTCCTAAAATAACCTTGAGCACATCCATAAACGGAGCGGTCACATCTGAGGAAAGTGTAACGATTGCAGGAATTTGCTCGGAAGATGCCACCGTTACCATGAACGGTCAGAAAAAATCGATAAGTGCGGGAGAATTTTCATTTGAACAGAAGCTTTCCATGGGAGAAAACGACATAAAGATTACAGCTACGGATATGGCGGGAAACAAGAGCAATGTAAGGGCTGTAATTACCAGAGGAACTGCAAAAAAGAGAAATATGAAGGTTACCGTAATTGTGGGAAGTACCTTCGGCATTATTATGCTTGCGTACATCATCACTTTCAGCGGCTGGATACGGAAAAAGAGAAGGGGATAGACTGTTGACAAATCGGAGTTCGGGAAGTAGACTATTAAAACAGAAATGAGGGAGAAGAGATATGACAGAGAAAAAACCATATTATATTACGACGGCAATTGCCTACACATCGGGTAAGCCGCATATAGGAAATACCTACGAAATTATACTGGCAGACTCCATAGCAAGATTTAAAAGAAAAGAGGGCTATGATGTCAGGTTTCAGACCGGAACGGATGAGCATGGTCAGAAGATTGAAACAAGAGCAATAGAGGCGGGGCAGACCACAAGGGAATTTGTAGACGAGGTTGCGGGAGAGGTAAAAAGGCTTTGGGACCTCTGCGGAACATCCTATGATAAATTTATAAGAACAACCGATGATTATCACGAAAAGCAGGTACAGAAAATATTCAAAAAGCTGTATGATAAGGGCGATATATATAAGGGTGCATATAAGGGTATGTATTGCAGCGAGTGCGAGGCTTTTTACACAACGTCACAGCTTAAAGAAGGAAAATGTCCGGAGTGTCACGGAGAGGTTCATCCTGCCGAAGAAGAGGCATATTTCTTTAAAATGAGCAAATATGCAAACAGACTTATAGAGCATATAAACAATAATCCTGATTTTATAAGGCCTGTTTCAAGAAAGAATGAGATGATGAACAACTTCCTGTTGCCGGGGCTGCAGGATCTCTGCGTGTCAAGAACTTCATTTAAATGGGGTATTCCCGTGGATTTTGACCCTAAGCATGTGGTATATGTGTGGCTGGATGCTCTTACAAATTATGCTACAGGTGTAGAATACGATGCGGACGGAAATCATGGCGAACTTTATAACAAATATTGGCCGGCGGATTTACATCTTATAGGAAAGGATATTATACGCTTCCACACAATTTACTGGCCTATTTTCCTCATGGCTTTGGATGTGCCGCTTCCAAAACAGGTATTCGGTCACCCTTGGCTGCTTCAGGGCGGAGAGAAGATGAGCAAGTCCAAGGGGAATGTCATATATGCGGACGATATGGCGGATTTGTTCGGAGTGGAGGCTGTGCGCTACTTCGTGCTTCATGAAATGCCTTATGAGAATGACGGAGTTATCACATGGACACTTATGGCGGAGAGATACAACTCCGACCTTGCAAATACGCTGGGAAATCTTGTTAGCAGAACTGTGGCTATGGCTTCCAAGTATTTTGAGGGAAGTTTTGAAAACACCGGAGTTGAGGAGGCTGTAGACGGAGAACTTAAAGCACTTGCGACAGCCTGCAGGGACAAAGTTATAGAAAAGATGAAGGAACTTCGTGCGGCGGATGCCATAACGGAGATATTTACATTGTTTAAGAGATGTAATAAGTATATAGATGAAACAGAGCCTTGGATACTCGCAAAGGAAGAGGATAAGCTGCCAAGGCTTAAGACGGTGCTGTACAATCTTGCAGAGAGCATTATAATAGGAGCTTCGCTGCTTGAGCCGTTTATGCCTGAAACGGCGAATAAAATATCAAAGATATTCAATACCGGACTTAGAGAATTCTCAGAGCTTGACAGTTTCGGACTGCTTGCAGGAGGCACAAAGGCGGCGGAAAATCCGGAGATACTTTTTGCCAGAAAGGACATAAACCTTGTGCTTGCGGAAACCGAGAAGATTATGGCAAAGCAGAGAGAAGAATTTTTAAAGACAAGCGAAAAAGCCATAGAAAATCTTAAAAAAGCGGGACGACTCAGTGAGGAGGATGCCGCTAAAGAGCTCGACAGGCTGTATGGAAGAGAAGCAAAGAAAGAGAATGAGGCGGCAATAGAAATAGAGGCAAAGCCGGAGATAACCTATGAGGATTTTGCTAAATGTCAGTTTCAGGTAGGAGAAATCATAAAGTGTGAAGAAGTGCCGAAGTCCAAGAAGCTGCTTTGTTCACAGGTTAAGGTAGGAAACAGAACTTTACAGATACTCTCAGGTATAAAACAGAGTTATAGTGCCGAAGAAATGGTGGGCAAGAAAGTTATGGTATTGACCAATCTGAAGCCTGCAAAGCTTGCAGGGCTTGATTCGGAAGGAATGCTGCTCTGTGCGGAGGATGCAGAGGGAAGAATGCACCTTATGACGCCTGAGAACGGAGCGGCATCGGGAGCGGAGATACGCTAGGTGGAGGAATAATGACAGATTTAGGACAACCGCAAAAAACTATATCCATACTTAAAAAATATGACTTTACCTTTATGAAAAAGTTCGGGCAGAATTTCCTTATAGACACTCATGTACTGGAAAAAATAGTTTCCGCTGCGGATATAGGAAGTGATGACCTTGTGCTTGAGATAGGGCCGGGGATAGGTACCGTGACGCAGTATTTATGTGAGGCGGCGGGAAAGGTTATAGCGGTAGAAATAGATAAAAAACTTATTCCTATACTTAAGGACACACTTTCCGCCTATGACAATGTGGAAATAATAAACGATGATATACTGAAAGTCGACATAACAAGGCTTGTGGAGGAGAAAAACGGAGGAAAGCCGATAAAGGTAGTTTCAAATCTTCCTTATTATATAACTACTCCCATCATTATGTCGCTGCTTGAAAAAAGGGTGCCGATGACGGATCTTACTCTTATGATGCAGGAAGAGGTGGCAAGGAGGATGCAGGCGGAGCCGGGGAGCAAGGACTACGGTGCGCTTTCTCTTGCTGTAAAGTATTATGCAAAGCCTTATATAGCAGCCTTTGTTCCGCAGAACTGCTTTATGCCGAGGCCTAATGTAGGATCTGCGGTAGTAAATCTTAAGTGCCATACCGAGCCTCCTGTGAAAGTGGAGGACGAAGAACTTATGTTCAAGATCATAAAGGCTTCTTTTGCACAGAGGAGAAAAACTCTTCAAAACGGACTGTCAAACTCTGCGGAGCTTGATTTTACAAAAGAAGAGATAACGGAGGCGATAATTAAAATGCAGGAAAAATGCGGGCTTAAGTCAAATCCTCAGATAAGGGGAGAAACCCTGACTCTGAAGGAATTTGCCTGCCTGAGCGATATATTAGGGGAAAGCGGAGCATAGTAAAGTGAGAGAACTTATATTCTGTGCGGAAAGTTTTGAGGTTTGGTATACAAAGTGAAGAGGATATTTGAAACTCATGCCCATTTTGACGATGAATGGTTTGACGAGGACAGGGATGAACTTTTAACAAGGCTGTTAAATGAGGAAGTTGCAGCCATAACCAATATAGGAGCGGATATAGAAACCAGCAGAAACTCGGTAAGACTTGCAGGCAAATACGACAGAATCTTTGCGGCGGTGGGGGTGCATCCGGATGTGATAGGCTCTGCTAACGAACCGGAAGAAAGCGGAAGTATGGAAATTCTAAGGGAGCTTGCAGACAATCCCAAGGTAGTGGCTATAGGGGAGATAGGGCTCGACTACTACGAAAGAGCGGAGAATGAAAAAAATGTCGATGTAAGAAACAGGCAGAAATACTGGTTTTACAGACAGTTGGAGCTTGCAAAGGAACTTAAGCTGCCTGCAGTTATACACAGCAGAGAGGCGGCAGAGGACACTTACGGAATACTTAAGGATTTCGGCTGTAATAAGGGAGTCATCCATTGCTATTCATACTCTGCGGAGATGGCGGAGAGGTTTGTAAAACTCGGGTTTTTTATCGGAATAGGCGGGGTAGTCACTTTTAAGAATGCCAAAAAGACAAAAGAAACGGTAAAAAGAGTAGGTATTGATAATATAGTTCTGGAAACGGATTCGCCGTATCTGGCGCCCGTGCCGTTCAGGGGAAAGAGAAATGATTCCGGCAATATAAAGT
>JBHADN010000053.1:0-9021 GCA_041855085.1 Catonella sp. | reverse complement strand
GATTTACTTTTAGGCATTTTGTAAAATTGTATATTTTTTATCAAGCTGATTGTAAAAAATTTCAAAGCTTAAATTGTTTGAAAACAATACAACAAAATTAGGAGGTATAAGTTGTGAAACTGGAACTTGGAAAGATTTTTATCAAAGACATCCAATTTGCAGAAACATCAAAGATTGAGGCCGGAGTTCTATATGTTAACAAAGAAGAACTTATCAACATAGTTCTTGAACAAGAGAAACTCAAATGTGCCGACTTTGATATTGCGAAGCCGGGCGAGTCGGTAAGAATTACTCCTGTTAAGGATGTAATTGAGCCTAGGGTAAAGGTAGAAGGACCGGGCGGTATCTTCCCGGGAGTTGTTGCTCCTGTAGATACGGTAGGTTCGGGAAAGACCTATTGCCTTAAGGATATGGCGGTTGTTACCTGCGGTCCTATCGTAGGCTTTCAGGAAGGTATAATAGATATGACGGGGCTCGGTGCTCAGTATACACCATATTCAAAGCTTATTAACCTTTGCCTTATATGTGAAGGCGTGGACGGAGTTGCTCCACATGACTACGAGCATGCGGTGCGTATGGCAGGTCTTAAGGTGGCAACCTTTATAGGTTCTCTTGCAAAAGACCTTACACCGGATGAAACCGTAGTTTATGAGGCGGCTACACTTAAAGAGAGTTTTACAAACTATCCTGAACTTCCTAGAGTAGGTTATGTTCAGATGCTTCAGAGTCAGGGACTTCTTCACGACACCTATGTATACGGAGTGGACGCAAAGAAGATCCTTCCTACAATTCTTTATCCTACAGAGGATATGGACGGTGCAATAATTTCCGGAAACTGCGTTTCTTCCTGTGATAAGAACCAGACTTATGCACACCAGAACAACCCTATTATTGAGGATTTGTATGCAGAGCACGGAAAGACAATCAACTTTATAGCACATATCATAACAAATGAGAATGTTTACCTTGCAGACAAGCAGCGTTCTTCAGACTACACAGCTAAGCTCTGCGAGATGTTAGGTCTTGATGCGGTTATCATTACAGAGGAAGGCTTCGGAAATCCTGATACCGACCTTATTATGAACTGTACAAAGATTGAAGCTAAGGGAATAAAGACGGTTATCGTTACAGACGAGTATGCAGGACGCGACGGAAAGAGCCAGTCGCTTGCAGATGCAAATGTGGCTGCAAATGCTCTTGTAACAGGCGGAAATGCAAATCAGGTTCTCATTCTTCCTAAGCTTGACAAGGTTATCGGTACTCTTGCCTATGTTAATAAGATTGCAGGTGCTAATGAGCACACACTTAGGGAAGACGGTACTTTGGAAGTTGAAATTCAGGTAATTACAGGAGCTACAAACGAAATGGGCTTCAATACACTTAGTGCGAGATAAGGAGGAAATCATGTCAAAACTTAGAGTAGTACATTATATCAACCAGTTCTTTGCACAGATTGGTGGAGAAGAAATGGCTGATTTTGTAGCTGAGCTTCGTGAAGGTGTTGTTGGACCTGGTCAGGCAATGCAGGCGGCTTTCGGCGAAGAAGCGGAAATAGTCGGAACTATAATCTGCGGTGACAGCTACTTTAATGAAAATCTTGATAAGGCTAAGGCTGAGATCATAGAGATGGTTAAGAGCCAGAAGCCTGACTTATTTATAGCAGGACCTGCCTTTAATGCGGGACGTTACGGTGTAGCTTGTGCAACAGTTGCAGCTACAGTAAAGGAAGAGCTCGGAATCCCTGTACTTACAGGTATGTATGAGGAAAACCCGGGTGTAGATATGTTCAGAGATCAGGTTTACATCGTATCTACAAAGAACAACGCTGCGGGTATGAGAGATGCGGTAAACAAGATGATACCTCTCGGCTTGAAGCTTGCTAAGGGAGAGCATATAGGAGCATCTGTTGAGGAAGGCTACTTTAACCAGAAGCAGCGCGTTAACTTCTTTGAGTCCGAGAGAGGATCAAAGAGAGCAATAAAGATGCTTCTTGCAAAGATTAACAATAAGCCATTTACAACAGAGTATCCGATGCCTGTATTTGACAGAGTTGAGCCTGGCAAGGCAATAAAGGATATGAGCAAGGCTACAATAGCGGTAGTTACCTCAGGCGGTACGGTTCCAAAGGGAAATCCGGACCATATAGAGAGCTCAAACGCTTCCAAGTACGGAACATACAGCATGGAAGGTCTTAACTCTCTTGACAGCACAAACTCCGAAACAGCTCACGGCGGATACGATCCTGTATATGCAAATGAGTTGTCGGACAGAGTAGTTCCTCTCGATGTACTTCGCGATATGGAAAAAGAGGGAGTTATCGGAAAGCTTCACGAGTTCTATTATTCAACAGTAGGTAACGGTACAGCGGTTGCTTCCGCTAAGAAGTTCGGTGAGGAAATCGGACAGACTCTCCTTGCGGCAGGGGTTGATGCGGTAGTTCTTACAAGTACGTGAGGTACCTGTACACGTTGCGGAGCAACGATGGTTAAAGGTATCGAGTCAACAGGCATCCCTGTAGTTCATGTGTGTACGGTTACACCTATATCACTTACAGTAGGTGCAAACAGAATAGTTCCTGCAGTAGCTATTCCTTATCCGCTCGGCAATCCTGCATTGCCTGCTGCGGAAGAGAAAGAGCTTCGCCGCAAGATTGTTCAGAAGGCGCTTGATGCACTCTGCACAGAGGTTGACGGGCAGACAGTATTTGATAAATAAATCTTAGTATTTTGTCTTTCTGTCGGAGTATATTCCGACAGAAAGACTTGAAAAAACAGTTGTAATAAATTTTTTAGTAATAGTGTTAGTACCCAAAAAAATTCATAATATATGAGGAGGGAAAGGGTATGATGAATTTAACAGGACTTTCTGTGTTTTCTCTAACGGCAATGGAGAAGGCGACAGAAATCGCAGCAAAGGTTAACAGTTTTGTGTGGGGCAACCTGCTTTTGTTCGTACTTATGGGAGCGGGGCTTTTCTTCACAATAGCTACCGGATTTGTTCAGATACGCCACTTTGGAAGAGGTTGGAACAGGGTATTCGGTGACTTTTCGCTGAAAGGCTCAAAGGCGGGAAAAGACGGTATGAGTTCTTTCCAGGCTCTTGCAACTGCTATAGCGGCACAGGTTGGTACAGGTAACATCGCAGGATGTGCAACAGCTATCGTTGGTGGTGGTCCCGGTGCTATTTTCTGGATGTGGCTTGCAGCCTTCTTCGGTATGGCGACAATTTACGCCGAGGCTTGTCTTGCTCAGGCAACTAAGATTAAAGACAAAGACGGCGAAACAGTCGGCGGACCTGTTTACTATATCTCAAAGGCTTTTGGCGGCGGACTTGGTAAGATTATGGCAGGTTTCTTTGCAGTAGCGATTATCCTTGCGCTCGGTCTTATGGGTAACATGGTTCAGTCCAATTCTATAAGCGGTGCTTTCTTCACAGCATTCGGTTTACCTACTTGGATAGTGGGTGTTGCAGTAGCTGTTCTTGCATTCTTTATATTCCTCGGCGGTATAGGCCGTATAGCTTCCGTTACTGAAAAAATGGTTCCTGTAATGGCGGCTCTCTACCTTTTAGGAGGTCTTGTAATACTTATAATGAACATCGGTAATGTACCGGGAGCAATTGCTTCTATATTCCAGGGAGCATTCAGCCCTGAAGCGGTTTGCGGCGGTACGGCAGGTATCCTTGTTAAAGAAGCAATCCGTAGAGGTGTTTCAAGAGGTCTTTTCTCAAACGAGGCAGGTATGGGTTCTACACCTCACGCTCACGCTATAGCTAAGGTTAACAAACCTCAGGAGCAGGGCGAAGTTGCTATGGTAGGTGTATTTATAGATACATTCATAGTTCTTACAATGACAGCGCTTGTTATACTTTCAACCGGCGTACTTAACGGTCAGTACGGTGCAGATAACAAGGATTTCACAGGTACTTCAGTAGCACAGGCGGCATTTGGAACCGGCTTCGGAAGTTTGGGACCTAAATTTGTAGCTATCTGCTTACTGTTCTTCGCATTCTCGACAATTATCGGCTGGTATTTCTTCGCAAGACAGAATATCAAGTATTTATTTGGCGAGAAGGGAATAGTTCCGTTTACAATTTTAGGTATAATTTGTATCTTCGTAGGTTCATTGCTTAAGGTTGACCTTGTTTGGGAGCTTTCAGACCTTTTCAACGGTCTTATGGTACTTCCTAACTTGATTGCCCTGCTGGCTCTGACAGGATTTATTGTTAAATTTGCAAAGGGTGAAGATGTAAAAATGTAGTATACGGTTGGTATACTACTATAAGAAAGATGGCATTCCGGGAGGGGTGCCATTTTTTGCGTAAATAGGCGCAAATACTCTTTGTTTTATACTACAGCGTTCACAATTTCATCACATTGCAGTAGAGCGTTTTTCATGCTAAAATGATAAGAATGAGCGGATTTGCTGTGTAATAAAATTATTATGGATGGTATATATGAGAAGGATTGGTAAAAGCTTTTTTCTGTGGATGAAATCTTTTGTAATCATCATGATAGGAATAGTAGTTGCACTTACCGTGCTTACAAACTGGATGCTGCGTATTTTTTCGGAGGAGATTAAGGTACTTAACCACAATCTGACCTCAATAGTTCAGAGGAGTGTTGATATAAGGCTTAGAGATATAAGCGATTTTACGACACAGCTTGAATTAAATAATATAAATATAAAAGTCAGCAATTTTGAAAATACGGATTTTTTAATAGAAACGGATATATATTCACTTAAAAGACAGCTTACGGATTATAAGCTGTCCAATGCTTTTGTAGAGGATATATTTATTTACTATCCGAAGCTTGATTATGTGATTGGAGATTTGGGGCATTTTAAATCAAAGCAGTACTACATCCTTTCAAATCACCTAAAGTCGGAGGGTTACAACTTGTGGCTAAGTATGGTGCAGTTGTCTAAAAATGCTGAGTACTTTTTTTATGAAAAGCAGAACGGAGAGTTTAATTTATATTTTTCCAGACAGTTGGCAGGAGAAGATACAGACGGCAAAAATTCAATTTTAATCATTAAAATAAAGAAGGAAGAGGTGCTTAAGCTGCTGAATGACGAAGAGGTAGCCGCGTCAAATTCGTTGGTGGCGATTTTAAGTGAGGACAACAAAATATACACATATTACGGAAGTGAAGCTGAGGCGGCTTTGCTTACGACGCTATCGGAAAAAGATTACTCAATGCCTATGATAACGCTGAATGATTATCTCGGCTCTATCAGAAAGTCTGATTTTTACGGTATAAAATATGTTACATTGATAAATCGGAAGTATATTTTAAATTCAATGCATTATGTCCGTAATATCGCATATATTTCGTTGTTTTTCTGTGCTGTATTCGGAATAGGGCTTTTTGCTCTGATGAGCAGGCGAAACTATCGTTCGGTGGCAAATTTGCTTAACAGACTTCAGGAAAAGTCACAGCCTTTGGACGGAACAGCTATTGTGGACGAATATGGCTTTATTAACAACAAAATCGACCGCATGCTTGCAGATAATAGGAAAAGTCTTGAAAAGCTTGAAGAACAGAGAGAGATTATAGAGGGGCTGTTTTTATCGAACCTGTTAAGTTCCGAAGAGCGTAATAATTCGGTAATTTTTGCTTCCATTCAGCGCTACAACCTGCAGTTTGAGTATTCTTTGTTTCAGATAGTCCTGATTCGCAGTGAAATAGGCTTTGAAAGACAGGAGTCGAAGCAGCTTATAGCAGATATTGTGGATAGGATAAAAGAGATGAAGCTTGAGCTGTATGTGGTGGCAACGGAATACTCCGGAGATATAGTGCTGCTTTTTAATATGGAGCAGGATTTTACTATGGAAAAGATGGTAGAGGGGCTAAGAGTACTGCAGGAAGATATGAAAAAGGGATCGCTCGTTGTATTCGGCGGTATATATGACAGTATGTCGCATATCTTTGCAAGCTATTATGAGGCGCTTATGACTGCGGATAACAGCGAAAAAGACGGGCAGACGGTTCTTGTTTTTGATGCAAATGCGGAAAGTGACAGTTCAGGCGGAAGAGAGGCCTCGGGTTTTATGACGGAGTACGAACTGGATATGATAGACGGAAATTATGAGGATGCAAAGAAGAGAATAGATATCCTGTTTAATCAATATATAGCCTCGGACAAGCATTCCTTTACTTCGAGGTGTAAAAAGTATGCGGTGCTGAATCCGCTTGTAGAGGCAATGAGAAAGATAGAGGAAGAGCACAGGAGTTTCGACAGGGAATATTACTATAATCAGTTGTCCTCCACAAAGGACAGCAAAAGCTTTCTGAAGATTATGCATAAGATTTTTGACGAGATTATAGAGGTGTCGAGAAAGGCGCAGTCAGATACCAAGATGGGCATTGCGGAGAAGGCTAAGGAGTACATACATCATAACTATGAAAACTCAATGCTCGGTCTGTATTCTATATCCGAGTATCTGGGGGTGAGCAATACATATTTATCCACTATATTTAAGAAAAGCTACAATATGGGTATTCCTCAATATATAAACAAGCTAAGGATTGAGAAGGCAAAGAAGCTTATTTTAAATACGGAGTACAATATAAAGGAGATTGCGTTAAGTGTAGGATTTTCAAGTGATGTCACATTTATAAGGGTATTTAAACAGTTTGAGAACACTACACCGAAAAAATACAGGGAGAATTAGTAAAAGGATGCTCAGTTTTTTGCATTTATACCTAAAAAATAGTAAATAACCTGAAGAAATGTATATAAAATTGCAGATAAATCTCCGCATATAAGGATTGTTTGTATAATACATATAAAAACTTGTGCATTTACCGGATAAAATATGTATGGTATCTTTTGGTTACCAAAGCGCATTGGTCAACAAAATTAAAAAGAATGTATGGAGGAGATTTATGAAAAAGTTGCTCAGCATTATTTTAACAGCTATGTTCTGTGTACTCACAGTACAGGGATGCAGCAAAAGCAGTACGGGAACTACAGGCAGTACGGCAACATCAAGTAAGGAAGCCGGTACAACACAGAGCAGCAGCACAACTTCGGGAGAAACCAAAAACCTTACACTCTGGATGCCGCCTTTTGGAACAGAAGAATCTCTTGATAAAGAGGTTTGGGGAAATATTCTTGCTCCATTTGAAGCGGAGAACAATGTTAAGGTTGCTATAGAGATTGTTCCTTGGAGCAACTATGAGGAGAAATATCTTACCGGAATTTCTTCAGGTAACGGTCCGGATGTCGGCTATATGTATATGGAAATGATGAATGACTATATAGATATGGGAGCGATTGCGCCGTTTGACGAATATTTAACGGAAGAAGACAGAAACAATTTTTACTATCTCGACAAGGGAGTAATCAACGGAAAGCAGTACGCTATGCCTATAGTTGTGGGAAGTGCCCGCGTTTTATATTACAACAAGGATATTTTGGACAAGGCGGGAGTTGCGGAAATTCCTACCAATTGGACAGAGTTCCTTGAGGCTTGCAAGAAGGTAGCAAAAACGGGTGTAACTCCGTTCCAGCAGCAGTGGGGAGATAAGTCGAAGGGTACAATGAATGTAACCTTTTTCCCATACCTGTGGCAGGCAGGCGGCGAGCTTTTCAGCGAGGACGGAACAAAGGCGCTTTTTAACTCGGAAGCGGGCTTAAAGGCTGCACAGTTTTTATATGACTTAAAGTTTAAGGAGGGAATTATACCGGAATCTTCAACCTCTATGTCGGAAGATCAGGTATATGCGGAATTTAAGGCAGGCAAGCTTGCATTCCTTGTTGCTCCTACAAATAAGGCAGGAGATTTCACAAGTGCAGGCATAAACTGGGACTATGTTACTTCGCTTAAAGAGCAGCAGACCGGAACTTTTGCCGCTGCGGACTCGCTCGTGCTTATAAATGCAAGCAAGGAGAAGGATTTGGCGGTAAAGCTTGTAAAATACATGCTGAGCGGCAAGTCTATGACAGAGTTTCATAAGATGTCCGCTTTCCCGCCTATAGCAAAGGATGAAGCATACAACGACGATCCTAGATTTAAGAGAGTTTACGAGGAGGATCAGGAAGCTTTGATAACTTTGCCTACAGTAAAAGGCTCTGCGGCAATTTACGATAACCTGTATAAAAATCTTCAGCTTATGATGCTCGGAGAGCTTACTCCTGAAGATGCATTGAAAAATGCGGCAGAATTTGCAGATAATACACTTGCTCAAAATAAATAGTTTTTAAAATACACGCCTCTTCTTTTTATAAAGAAGGGGCGAATTAAAAGAAAGAGGCTGATATGGGGAAAAAAACCGGTATTGGAAGTATAATACATAAAAACAATGGGATTTTTTTTGTATTGCCGAGTTTCGTTTTGATTTTTATATTTTCGTTGATACCGCTGCTTATGACGGGATATTTCAGTTTTACAAAGTACAATGTAATACAGCCTCCTGTCTGGACGGGTATTGAAAATTACTTGGAAATGCTCAAAGATCCCTTTTTTCGTCCGGCAGTTATGAATACATTTGTTTACACTCTCATTACTGTTCCGGTGCAGACAGTTTTGTCTTTGCTTATAGCCTTTGTTTTGGCGGATGCCTTTAAGAACAGATTCGGCAATTTTATAAAAAGCGCGCTTTTTATTCCGGTAATATCTTCCATGGTTCTGGTAGGTACAGTATGGAAGTTTATGTTTGCCACCGAGGGCGGAATAATCAATAAATGTCTGGCTCTGTTCGGCATTCCTCAGGTAAACTGGCTGGGACAGTACACCTTGGCGCTCATAAGCGTGTCTATAGCCGCTATATGGAAAAATGTGGGATATTTTCTTGTGATATATTATGCAGGAATTATGGATATACCTGGAAGTCACTTTGAAGCGGCTAAGGTAGACGGCGCTACAAAATGGCAGCAGCTTATATATATAACCGTTCCTTCGCTGAAGCCTATTACCTATCTCGTAATTACGCTGGGAACTATCTGGTCTTTTCAGGTATTTGACCTTGTGTACACTATGACGGGCGGAGGTCCCGGAACAGCAACCATAACT
>JBHADN010000052.1:0-2633 GCA_041855085.1 Catonella sp. | reverse complement strand
GCTTTTTCCGCCAAAGATGTGCTGGATGCGGCTAAAAAAGAAGACAAGATAGGGCTTGAGGTGCTTGAAAAGCTGGGCTGGTATCTGGCATTTGCCTGCGGAAACATAGCGCAGACAGTAGATCCGGAGGCATTTGTAATCGGCGGCGGAGTGTCAAAGGCAGGAGAAATAATTATAGATGCAATAAAGAAATATTATAACGACTTTGCCATGGATGCGGTAAAGAACAAGGAATTCAGACTCGCAACACTTGGAAATGACGCGGGAATGTACGGCTGTGCGGCAATGATAGCAGGAGAAAAGATAGGATAATGTATAAAAGGTTTATGGAAAGGCTTCGCAGTTTTCTTAAGGGCGAAGCCATATTTTTAAACGAGCCTATGAGCAGACATACGAGCTTTAAGATAGGCGGTCCGGCGGATATTTTTCTTGAAATAGAGGACTTTAAGGATTTGAAAAGCACCTTGGATTTATGTAAGGCGGAGGGACTGCCTGTTTTCATACTGGGAAACGGCAGCAACCTTCTGGTTTCGGATGAAGGGCTCAGATGTGTGGTAATACATCCGGCAGGAAATCTCGCAAAGGCTGAAGTGAGGGGCAATATCATACAGGCGGGAGCAGGTCTGTCTTTAGCGGAGCTGTCCGTATTTGCCGCCGAAAACGAATTGTCCGGACTGGAGTTTGCAGGGGGAATACCGGGTACTGTAGGCGGCGGTATATATATGAATGCGGGAGCTTACGGCGGAGAATTGAAAGATACGGTAAGCAGAGTATATATATATGCGGACGGGGAGCTTAAGCAGTTTTCCGCGGCTGAGATGGAATTTTCTTACAGACACAGTATATTAGGAAGTCTTAAAGAGGCTGTAGTGGTGGCGGGTGAATTTGAACTTAAGCCGGATAAAAAAGAAGATATATATGCCAGAATACAGGAGCTTAACGGCAGGAGAAGAGAAAAACAGCCGTTGGAGTACCCGAGTGCAGGCTCTACATTTAAAAGACCGGAAACGGGCTTTGCCGCAAAGCTTATAGAGGAGGCGGGGCTTAAAGGAAAATCGGTGGGCGGTGCGGAGGTATCCGTAAAGCACAGCGGGTTTATTATAAATAAGGGAAATGCCACGGCAAAGGATGTAAAGGAGCTTATAGCCTATATCCAGCAAGAGGTTGAGAAAAAAAGCGGAGTAAAGCTTTATCCGGAGGTAAGAATGCTATGAAAGGCGCAAGGGCGGTTATAATAACAGGTATGTCGGGAGCAGGGAAATCGACAGCTCTTAAGAGCCTCGAGGATGTAGGATATTTCTGTGTAGATAATCTGCCTGTAGATTTTCTTTTAAGCTTTCTGAGATTGGTAAAATCGGACGGAGAGCATAAAAAGACGGCAATTGTAATAGATATAAGAAGCGGTGCGGGGCTTGACACCCTTTCAGGTATACTTCCCGCCATAAAAGAGGAGGGGGCAAGAATACTTTTTATGGAGGCGTCCGACGAGAGCCTCATAAGGAGATATAAGGAAACAAGGCGCACCCACCCGCTTTCGGCTGCGGACAGACTGGAAACGGGAATAGCCGGAGAGAGGGAAAGACTGGCTTTTCTAAAAGAAAATGCAGACTGTATACTTGACACCAGCAGACTTCTCACAAGGGAGCTGAAAAGTGAGATTTACAGGATGCTGGCAGGAGATGAAAAATACAAAGGATTTACCACTACCATACTGTCCTTCGGCTATAAGTACGGAATACCTACAGATGCCGATTTGGTTTTCGATGTGAGATTTTTGCCGAATCCCTACTATATACCCGAATTGAAGGAGCTTACAGGCAATGACAAAGAGGTCTATGAGTATGTAATGTCCTCGGAGGCGGCTAAAAAATTTCTGGAAAAGCTTACCGACTTGGCGGATTTTCTGCTGCCGAACTATATAGCGGAGGGAAAGACGCAGTTGGTTATAGCCGTAGGCTGTACAGGAGGGAAGCATAGGTCGGTTACCATTGCAAATGCCCTTATGGAGTGGTTTATGACTACGGAATATAAGGCAAGGATAGAGCACAGGGAGATTTGATATGTCCTTTTCGGCAGAGATAAAAGAGGAAATTTCAGGAGGAACGGCAAGGAGCAGACATTGTCAGATAGCTGAACTTGCCGCGATTATAGCCTTTTGCGGCAGGATAAGGATTACGGAAACAGGAGCATACAGGCTGCTCATACATACTGAAAACATATATACGGTAAGGAAGTTTTATGTGCTTTCGGAGAGTCTGTTCGGAATAAAAAGCGAAGTTTCGGTAAGGAAGAATATGGAAACGGGCAGCTTTGTTTATACCCTCCTGATAAAAGGGGAGGTAGCAAAGGAACTGCTGAAAACCGTTAAGTTTCTGACTAAGGACGGCGGGCTGCGCGAGGACTGTGCGCTTGTTTCAAGTCTTATAATACAAAATACCTGCTGCAAGAGGGCATTTGTGAGAGGCGCTTTTTTGGCGGCGGGCTCGTCTACAGATCCGGAGAAGAATTATCATTTTGAAATAGTGGTTACCGGCAGCGAGAGAGGGGATGAACTGATAGGAATATTGGCGGAACTGGGAATAAAGGCAAAGCTTGTAAAGAGAAAAAACCATTATCCCGTCTATATAAAAGAG
>JBHADN010000051.1:0-5379 GCA_041855085.1 Catonella sp. | reverse complement strand
GTGTAAATCACAACGGAAGTCTGGAGCTTGCTCTGAAAATGGTGGCGGAAGCGGCGGCGGCGGGTGCGGATATAGTGAAGTTTCAGACGGCAAAGCCGGAACTTGTTATATCGAAATTTGCGGACAAGGCGGATTATCAGAAAGAAACTACGGGAGCGCAGGAGAGCCAGCTTGAAATGTGCAGGCGTATACATCTTCCGTTTTCGGATTATGAGATAATCAAAGCCGAATGTGAGAAAAAGGGCATAGAATTTCTCTCCACACCGTTCGATACGGAAAGCATAGACTATCTGGAGAAACTGGGTATAAGACTTTGGAAGATTCCCTCGGGGGAGATTACCAATCTTCCGTATCTTATAAAAATAGGGAAGACGGGGAAGCCCGTTATCCTGTCCACAGGTATGGCAACACTTGCGGAGGTGGAAGAGGCGGTAAAGGTTCTGAAAGAAAATGGAACTGAAAGCATTACCCTCTTGCATTGCACCACAGAATATCCTGCCCCTTTCGACTCGGTCAATCTGAGGGCAATGCTTACTCTTAAGGAAAAATTCGGAGTAAGTGCAGGCTATTCGGATCATACTGAGGGAATAGAAGTTGCAGTCGCGGCAGCGGCAATGGGAGCTGAGGTCATAGAGAAACATTTTACCCTTGACTGCAATATGGAAGGTCCCGACCACAGGGCAAGCCTTGAGCCGCGGGAGCTTAAAAAACTGATAGAATCCGTAAGAAATATAGAAAAAGCGCTCGGGAACGGTGTAAAAGCGCCTGCCGAAGCAGAGATTAAGAACATAAAAATAGCCAGAAAGAGCATAGTTGCAAAGAAAAATATAGTAGAGGGAGAGCTTTTTACAGAAGAAAATATAACTGTAAAGCGTGCAGGAGAGGGCATAAGTCCTATGAGATGGTTTGAACTGTTGGGAAAGAGAGCGGTAAGAGATTTTTGTGAAGATGAATTGATTTGCGACTCGAAACCGACAGAATAAGCAAAACTCAGGCAACAGGTAAATATATGAAAAAATTGGCAATAGTTACATCCACAAGGGCGGACTACGGTTTGCTTTATCCCGTCATAAAGCGCTTCAGGGAGCTTGAGGGAGATGATTTCAGGCTGCTTCTTCTGGTAACGGGTACCCATCTGGAAGAGGATTTCGGAAATACCGTAGAAGAGATAGAGTCGGACGGCTTCAGGATAGACTTTAAGGTAAAGACGAGGATAGTTACGCAGAAAGACATAGACATAGCGGAAATCATAGCCGATACGATAAGAGAGTTTACCCGTATATTGAGCGAGGAAAAGCCCGACGGTATTATGCTTCTCGGCGACAGATATGAGATGCTGGGGGTAGCGACGGCGGCAAATGTGGCACGGGTTCCGATTTTGCACATAAGCGGCGGCGATACCACAGAGGGAGCTATGGATGAGAACATAAGGCACGCTATAACAAAGCTTGCCTCCGTGCATTTTACTACAAATGAGGAGTCAAGGCGGAGAGTGCTGCAGATGGGAGAGGAGTCTTGGAGGGTGCACAATACAGGCTCCACAAGCATTGACAACATAGCGGAGGAAAAGCTTCTTACTAAAAAGGAGGCGCTGTCCGATATAGGACTTTCAGAGGAACTTGTGGGGAAAGGCTATATAATCTGTACCTATCATCCTGTGACTCTGTCGGAGTCGGATGCGGTTTCAGAGGCGGAGATTTTGGCGGAAGTTCTGGAGGAGTTTGCAGACGAGGGATATTTTATAATCATAACAAAGGCAAATGCGGACTCGGGTGGAAGCAGGATAAATGCATATTGGGACGGTCTGGCAGAGAAAAAGGGGAGATTTAGGGTGTTTTCATCACTCGGCAGGGTGCGCTACCTTTCGCTGGTAAAATATGCGGCGGCAGTAGCGGGAAATTCTTCCTCGGGCATAGTGGAAGTGCCCGCTCTTGGAGTGCCTGCGGTAGATGTAGGCGACCGGCAGAGGGGAAGAACACGCGGAAACGCAGTATTTCACGCTGAACTTGAAAAGGAAGCCATATATGCCGCACTGAAACTTGCTCTAAGCGAAGAGGGGAGAGCGGCTGCAAAAAATGGAGATAATCCTTACGGAGTTGGAAAATCGGCGGAAAAAATAGTAAAGCTGACTATGGAGCATTTAGAAGAAGGAATAAGCATTTCAAAAAAATTTCAGATATACGGCAGGGAGGGGCTATGAAGCAAAAAAGGCTGGAGATAAGCTGGTTCAGGGATTTTAAGTGCACGGGGGATAAATGCAGGCTGACCTGCTGTGTGACGGATTGGCAGATCAAGCTTCTGGACAATGAACTTGAGGCATATAAAAAGCTTAAGCATCCCTACGGCAAAGAAATACTGAAGGCGATAGACTTTGAAAAGAAATGCTTTAAAGGGGATGAAAACTACCGCTGTCTTATGCTTACGGAAGAGGGACTTTGCAAGATAGTTCAGAACATAGGCACGGGTGCACTCTCGGCTACCTGTCAGTATTTTCCCAGAGAAATGTATATAAATGGAGATATATTGGAAGACGGAGTGGAAGCGGTCTGCCCGGAAGTAGGCAAAATGCTGTTCAGCAGCGAGCTTCCGAGCTTTCGCTATGAAGAATACGATGTAAAGGCTACGGCGACAGCGCCTGCAAGCTACAATTTGTACGATTCTCTGGCGATAGCGAGAAACTTTCTTATAAATATGTTTATGGCGGGAGATGCGGAGGAGGTTTACGGAAAGATTTTCCTGCTGTTGGATATGGTTTTTGAATTAAAAAAGCTGATAGAAAGGAGAGAACTTACACCGGAGAATACGGACGAACTGTGCAGCCGGTATGACAATGAAGAGCTTATAGGCGAGGTGTGCGGCACTATAAGGCGGATGAAGTACGACAGAGAGATAGAGGAGGATAAGCTTTTCAGTATGTTTGCACTTTACAGGGAGCTGTTTAAATCTCTTATACTGCGTCTTGGATTCAGATTTAAGGGGATGGAGATAAACAGATATCTCTCCGACTTCACTCTTTTGACAGGAGCGGTTAACAGGCTTATAGCTTTGTATAGGAAAGAGTACAGCCCTTTCCTCAGGAACTACATGATAAATAAAATATTTTTGTTTTTTATTCCTTTAGAAGAGGCTGACTTCGGCAATAAAATATTAAATGCGATAAATGAACTTTTTATTATACAGATATTTGCGGCTATGAAGCTGGATGACTGCAATGAGCTTTCCTTAGATGACTATACGGTAATAATAGCGCAGATAGACCGATATATGGCGCACTCAAGCAGGGTTACGAGCCAGCTTCGGGAGTTAAATATGAAGCTTTCCGCAAAAGACTTTATGGACATGGTTATGTTTTAGCCGAATTTAGGGCTTAAATCTTAAAAAACCATAAAAATATGCTATTTGACCTTGTATTATTTAAAAGTATAGGCTATAATGAAGTGCGAGTTACAAAAAGGTTTCTAAAATGAAAAGGCATAACAATAATGAAACCTAAAAAATAAAAAAAGTTTAAATCAAGTGTTAAGTTTTTTCTCCCCAAGTCCGATATAGTTTGTGTAGATTAAAAAATGATAAGTTATTTAAGCATCTCAGCGTACATAGGATGTAGATAATAACTAGCCAGGGATGGCGATAAGGGAGCTTTTCTTAGCGTACATAGGATTAGATTCCAACAATAATAAGGAGGTTATCATGAATTTCAAGAAAACAATTGCAAAAACGCTCGTAGCAGCTATGGCTATCGGCTCTGTGTCAGTAGCTAACTTACAGTCGGCTAAGGCGGCTGTTGGGGCTATAACGGTAAGTGGTAAAACAGGTATTGCTACAGCTGCAGATGCTAAATATTGGAGCGTTTTGAAGGAAGTAAAGAGTGAGAAGCAGGGATTTGGCATAGGAGGAAAGTTCTATACAACGGTTTCTGTTGAGGATTATGTAACAGAAGTAGATATTGCAAGTGCATTAAAGGGCAAAGCAGGTATAATCGGTTTCGGCGAGAAGCCTGTTATAGGTGCTGACTGGAAGGTTCAGCCGGTAGGTGTTGCAGATTCAACATTTAAGGTAAGTCTTGTGGCTACAACATCTGCTGTTAAGGGTATTACTCCTGCAAAGGCATTAGGCGGAGAGTACGGATATCTTGTAGGTACTACCGGTAAAGGGGCAAGCCTTAAGGAAGTAGACTGGGCTGCAAGCAGAACGGCTATTGAGGTTAAACAGGGAGATGGTGCTTGGGCAACTGTTGCGGATTACTTCAAAATAACTGGAGGTTCAACAGATATTGCGCAGACACCTGTAGATATGAACAAGAAGCTTCAGATGCTCAGCCAGAGCGGTTCTACACTCAGCTTCAGACTTGTAGAGGACGGAACTGTTTTCCCTAGCAAAGAAGTAAAGGTAAAGGTGGCAGCTCCTGCTAAGGCTCCTAATGTAAAGGTAGATGTTACTAAGGGTACAACCGGAGTTAAGGCAGGCATCGAGTACTTGGTTCTTGACAACACTACAATTCCTTCTCCTGCGGGTTGGAAGACAACAAACAACAAGAAGGGACTTACTCTTCTTGAACTCGGTATAGACGGTTCAGCACTAAAAGTTCTTGCAGTTAGGACAGCAGCTAAGGGAAACAAGATTGCTTCTAAGGTTGGATTTATTACTCTTAACGCAGGTGTAGCTGCACCGGCATTGAGTTTCGGAGCTGTAGGTACAGGTGCATCAGTTGCTGTAGGTGCCGGTACAGGAGCCGGAAAGTTGGAAGTAACACCAACAGTTCTTTATAATGTAGAAAAAGGTGCTTCTATAACCAATTCAAGTACCAACACAGACCTTGAGTTTGCGCTTGTTCCGGATGGTACAACAGCAGACAAGGTTAAGTGGACAGCGCTTAAGAGTACTAAGGATGCAGCAAAACCTACCAAGGCAGCTCTTAAGTATTCAGCAGAGCCAAAGGTTGGTGCTTACACTCTTAACGGAAAAGTAAAGCTTTATGTAAGAGTTGCAGGTACTAAGCAGGATAAGAACAATGTAGCAACGCTTGCAGGTGTTTCTGTAGGTGCTGTGGTTAGCTTCAAGAATGTAGCACAGAACATAACCGGTACTTTAGGAGATTTGAACAATGTGACAGCAGGCACAACAGCAACAGGACCTTCTATTAAACTCGGAGCAACAGGAACAGCGGTTGTTGCAAGCTTTACAGCTACCCTTTCAAACATCCAGAAGTCTGGCGTAGCTCCTAAGGTTAAGGTAACAGCTCCTGTAGCAGGCGTTACGGTTAAGGCTGAAAAGGTTGATGCAACAGGCAAGGTTAAGGTTATAATCAATGTTGCAAAGACTGCATTCAAGACAGATGAAGCAATAACAGCAGCAAATAACGCAAAGCTTAAGTTTGAT
>JBHADN010000050.1:0-4068 GCA_041855085.1 Catonella sp. | reverse complement strand
ACCTTGTCTGAAAGACCGAAGGTTGCTGTTACTTCTGTCTTCTCGCCTACCTTTACTGCCGCCTCTGTAGCGGAAAGAGTAAGAGAGTTTGCACGAACGCGTCCGTAAACTGTTACTTAATGAACTGCACCGGTGCATAATGAAACGCAAAGAATATATAAATACACATTTTATAATCCGAGCGAGCCGGAAAGTGCCGCCGTAAATGCGGATTTAGCCCTAAAATAACCCAAAATACACCGCAAAGCTCAGGTGCACAAACGATGTGTATGCGCCGAAAAATTGAGTTAGTATATCCTGAATATAGTACTTAGATTGTTACTGAGAGTTGAGGCTTAATTGTATATTTTATGAATAAACCTGAATGTTTATGTATAATTTGGTTAATGATCTGCTGTGTTTGCCTATATGAAAATAAATTTTTGACATAAGTGAACATTAGCAGACCATATTGATAATGCGCTCCGCTTTCATATATCAGACAAGCCGCGGAATAATGAATATAGGCAGGTTATCGGGAGGCGGACGGATTTTCGGCAAAAAATACATATAACAAGGGGGAAAGATTATGTCTGAGAAGAGAAAAGACCTTAAAGGGCGCAATTTGAAAGAAGGAGAGGACCAGATGCCTGACGGAAGATATAGGTTCAGGTATACGGACAGGAGGGGGAAGCGTCAGGCGGTATACAGTTGGAGGCTGCTTTCGAGCGACAAAACTCCGGCAGGGAGAAGAGAAGGGATGAGCCTTAGGGAAAAGGAAAACTGCATAAAGCAGGACTTGGCGGAGGGAATAGACGGGAGGTCGGCAGCCAGATATACCCTCAATGATATGTTTAAGCTGTATATGGATGGAAAGCATGAGCTTAAACAGTCGACAAGGTCCACTTATAATTATGTATACAGAAATTATGTGGCGGAAAGCCTGGGAAATGAAAGGCTCTCCGATATAAAATATTCCGATATCAAGACATTTTACAATATGCTGATAAGAAACCGGGGGCTTAAACCGAACAGTATGGAGATTATAAACGCTATACTGCACCCCGTATTTACTGTTGCGGTAAGAGATGGTTATATAAGAAGCAATCCGACGGCAGGAGTTATTTTAGAGTTGAAAAAAGGGCATAACTGGGAAAAACAGAAAAGGCATGCTATGACAGAGGAAGAGCAGGAGCGATTTGTGGCATTTGTGGCGAACTCAGAGCTGTATGGAAGATGGTTGCCGCTTCTTACGGTACTGCTGGGCACGGGCTGTCGTATAGGAGAGGTATTGGGACTGCGTTGGTGTGACTGCGATTTTGAAAATGGAACAATAAGCATAAATCACAACTTGATATACAGACAAAAGGACGGAGGAGGCTATGAAATGCACATATCTACCCCGAAGACCGCGGCGGGCTGCAGGATGATACCTATGCTTAAAGAGGTAAGGGAGGCGTTGCTGCATCTGAAGGAAAGACAGTTGAAAACAGGACATGTGGCTGTAGCTGTAGACGGATATTCAGGTTTTGTTTTTACAAACAGCAAGGGAAACATCCATATCCCGAGGACTGTAAACAGGGCATTTGAGAGCATGAGGAGGGAATGCAACAAAGAAGAGAGAGAAAGGGCGAAGCTGGAAGGCAGAGAGCCGCTTGAAATAAGGCATTTTTCCGCCCATA
Organism: Catonella sp.; assembly: GCA_041855085.1. Lineage (GTDB taxonomy): Bacteria > Bacillota > Clostridia > Lachnospirales > Lachnospiraceae > Catonella. The sequence goes on along the minus strand of JBHADN010000050.1, from coordinate 2,407 downwards.
ACCTCAGACATACATTTTGTACAAGATTTTGTGAAAATGAAACCAATATTAAAGTTATTCAGGAGATTATGGGGCACAGCGATATAGGAACTACTATGAATATTTATGCAGAAGCTACAGAGAGCAAGAAAAAAGAGAGCTTCATAAATTTAGAGGGGAAAATTAAAATTTCATAACCCCGTATATAACCCTTTTCATTCGTATGTGCGAAATATTTGACAAAATCTTTTAGTGCTAATACAATAAAATGTGAATAATCGGGTTTTGGAGAAAGAGAATAGAAATGGTAGAAGAAAATGTTATTATACAGGATTTCTCGGAGGAGATGAAAAATTCCTACAGAGATTATTCTGTAAGCGTTATTATATCGAGGGCGTTGCCCGATGTGAGAGATGGGCTGAAGCCGGTGCAGAGAAGAATTCTTTATGCGATGAATGAATTGGGGCTTGCTCCGGACAGGCAGCATAGAAAATCTGCCCGTATAGTCGGAGATACGATGGGTAAGTACCACCCTCATGGAGATGCTTCCATATACGATGCCCTGGTGCACATGGCAGAAGAATGGTCTATGTCCGTGCCGCTCATCGACGGTCATGGAAATTTCGGTTCAATAGACGGCGATCCCGCCGCGGCGATGCGTTATACTGAGGCAAGACTTTCTGCCGGCGCTATGGCTTTGCTTACGGGCTTGGACAGAAATCTCGTAGATTTTGTGCCGAATTTTGATGAGAGAGAGAAAGAGCCTGCCATTCTTCCGGCAAAGCTGCCGTTTCTCCTTATAAACGGAACTACGGGAATTGCAGTAGGTATGGCTACGAACATACCGCCGCATAATCCGGGAGAGGTCATACGGGCTGCCATTGCCCTGCTCGACAATCCTGAGCTGAGTGTGGAAAAGCTTATGCAGTACATACCCGGACCGGACTTTCCTACGGGCGCAATCATAACCAATGCGGATGAGATAGCCGGAATATACGAAACCGGAGAGGGCAGATTGCGTGTAAGGGGAAGATATACGGTAGAAGACGGAGAATACGGAAAGAAAAATATTGTTATAACCGAAATACCGTTTACTACGGCAGGGAACAAAACCAGACTGGTGGAAAGCCTTGTAAACCTTATGAAAGATAAGGTTTTCGACGAAATCGCGGATGTGAGAGATGAGTCCTCGGCAGACATACGAATAGTTGTGGAAGTAAAAAAAGGAAGAGATGTAGAAAACCTGCTGAACGGTATATTTAAAAAGACTCCGCTTGAAGATACCTATTCCGTAAATATGCTTGCAGTAAAAGACAGGCAGCCGGAGGTATTTTCCTTAAAAGGAATGCTGCTGGAGTTCATAGCTTTTGAAGAGGAGCTTTACACAAGAGAATATACACATTTGCTCGAAAAGGCGAGAGCACGCGCGGAAGTTGTAGACGGGCTTATAAAGGCTGTAGATGTCATAGACATAATTATAGAAGTGCTCAGAGGAAGCGACTCGATAAAGCAGGCAAAAGACTGTCTTGTAAATGGAAATATAGAGGGGATTAAATTTAAATCTGAGATTTCCGCAAAGGAGTCTGAAAAATTTAATTTTACGGAAGCGCAGGCAGAGGCAATACTCGCCATGCCTCTTGGCAGACTCATAGGTCTTGAGGTGTTGAAGCTTTCTGCAGAGTCTGAAAATTTGAAAAAGAATATAGAGGACTATGGCAGAATACTTAACGACAGATCCGAGCTTCGTAAAACTATAAAAAATGATCTAAAGGCGAATGTAAAGGCATTTGACAGGGAGCGAAGGACGGAGCTCATAAATGAAGAAAAGAAAAACTATGTGGAAGAGGTAAAAGAAGAAGACATCTATGTGCTTATAGACCGCTTCGGATATGCAAAAACCGTGGATGTATCCAGTATTTCCAAGGCAAATGAGGATGCGCTCGGAGAATATCAGGCAAAGCTGCTTATAAAAAATACCGACAGGCTTTGTGTGTTTACAGCAGCCGGAAATATGCATCAGATAAAGGCTAAGGATATTCCTAAGACGAGGCTTAGAGATAAGGGAATTTTGATACATAATATTTCCAAAATAGGCAAGGAGGAGGTTCTGCTGTATACTCCATTTTCCGTATTATTTGAGTCGATGGTATTTTTTGCCACTAAAAAGGGATTCGTAAAGCTTGTGTCCGGTGTGGAATTTGATACCAACCGTCTCAGTATGAATGCTACAAAGCTTGAAGATGGAGATGAGCTCGTATCGGTAAGGGTACTTTCCGCGATGGAGATACTTTCTCACAATCTCAGGGTATACAGCATTACAAAGAAAAACCTGGGGCTTTCCTACATGCTGGATGAGGTGGTTGAAATGAAGAAGACGGGCAGAGGTGTAAAAGGAATAAGTCTTGACGTCGAGGATGAGGTTAAGTTT
>JBHADN010000049.1:0-5880 GCA_041855085.1 Catonella sp. | reverse complement strand
TTACGGCTTCAGCCATATCCGTATTTACCCTCATCTTCTTTGCCGGGGATAGTATAATCTTCATTGCCGTCCTGCTTTCAGCCCTCAAAAAAAGAGGCGTTGTATTTGCCGAGTTTTATAATTTCGGAGTTTCTGTATCTGCCGTCGCCGCTTACATCTTTGCCTAACCAGTCCGGCTTTACAAAGTTTTCAGCCTCTTTTACAGTATCAAACTCCACTTCAGCAAATACAAGCCCCTCAAGTCTTTCTTTAAAAATATCCAGTTCCGCAGTCTTACCGTCCTGCAGAGGTATAAGATACCTTGTCTTTTTCAAAGTATCTCCCTCCGATTTATTCATAAGATTATTAAACTCTTCCTCTGAAATTTCACATTCAAATTCATTGTTTACTACTGCTGTAGACAAACTCCTGTCGATATTAAATCCGCTCTTTACCGTAAGAAAATATCTTTTGTTGCTTCTCCTTATCCTTATTGTAGGCATCTCGCTTATATATGCCTGCTCAATATCTATTTTTTCGTAAGCGGACAGATTTTCAGGCATTTTTTCCACCAAAAATTTTCTTTCTATTTCCATACATTCAACCCTTGCTCAATATGTCGCTGTCAATATCATATTTTACAATAATATCGTATTTATCCGCAAATGTTTGATAATTTTTTATCACACGATTTGCTATATCTTCCGTCTTTGCCTCCTTTGTACCTATAAGCATAACGAGGTACTGGCAGGAACTGTATTTAGTGGCTACATCTCCTATCCTGAGTGAAATCTTTATCACATTCTCAAGGTTAAACATAGCCTCAGATATGGAAATAGGATCAATCATCTTTCCGTCCTTTTTTGAAATGGTAAAAAGAATTATATCTATGCCCGTTTCCTGTCTGGACGAATTTCTTGAGATAAACTGAAATATATGTTTAAACTCTTCATATTCAACCTTAAATGCCCCGTTCGGTTTATTCCTCTCGGATATAAGGTTTTTGACAACCTTCATGTCCGCTTCGGTGTCTACCCCCTTTTTGCCCGACAAATCCTCTTCGGCTATCGTGTAGTCATTTTTCCCGTTTTTCTTTGAAGTCCTGAGCGCTTCTTCCGCCTTTTTGTATAAAGATAAAAAATCTCCTCCGTTTACGGATGCCCTTGCAACCCCTATGGAAACCGTTATCTCTCTGCCGAGATTCATACTTGCGAGTCCCTCTTTAGCAGAGTTTAAAAGTTTGGCGGAAATTCCGTTTACATCCTTGTAAGTGAGATTTCCCGTAATAAATACCCCGAATTCATCTCCTGAAATCCTGGCTGTTATATCTCTATCTCTGAAAGAATTGTTCAAAACTCCTGCAAGCCTTACCAGACAGGCATCTCCCATAATATGCCCGAACTCTTCATTTATCCTTGAAAAACCGTCAATATCAACTACAAACAAGGTTCCCGAATTCTTTTCTCCTCCTATAATGTTGTCAATCTGCTCGGACAGATAATTTTTTCCCCAAAGTCCTGTCAGACTATCTTTATAAGAGATGGTTTCAAGTTGATTTAACTTGTTTACAATCTCGTTGTCGATAACACCCGACTGTTCAAATTTGTTCATTAAAACTCCCTATCTTTCCCATTTGGTACATATAGCTTCTATCTGTTCTGTGAACTTTGCCAAATCCTTGTTGGCAAGCCCGTCATTCTTCGCAATTATATCCATAAGCTTCCTGCCTGCATCCATAAGCCTTTCAAATGCTTCTTTTGCCTTATGCGCTCTTTCGCCCTTCTTTATAAATACAGGCTCGGCAATATGCTCCCACTTACCGAGTGCGAGGTCATATACGGAACCGCTGTAAGGTGCATACGCATTCTGCTTATATTCTTCTTCGAGAGTTTTTTTGAATGCCTCACATACGCTGTCCTCTCCATGTACGATAAACACGGCTTCAGGCTTAGGGCTGAAGGCTGAAATCCACGATATAAGCCCATTCTTGTCAGCATGACCGCTTACACCGGCAAGCACTTTAACCTCCGCATTTACCTCAATTTCCTCTCCGAAAATCTTTACCCTTTCCGCCCCGTCTACCAGTATTCTGCCGAGCGTACCTACAGACTGATAGCCTACAAAAAGTATTGTACACTCATTTCTCCACAAATTATGTTTCAAATGATGTCTTATTCTTCCCGCCTCGCACATACCCGACGCAGAAATTATAACCTTAGGCTTATTGTCAAAGTTTATAGCTATCGAGTCGTTGCTGGTAACGGAGGTTTTAAGCCCTTCAAAATTTATCGGATTTATGCCTGATTTTATGAGAGCCAGAGCCTCTTCATCGAAGCATTCTATAAAATTTTCATTGAATATGTTAGTTGCCTCTATGGCAAGCGGACTGTCCAGATAAACCTCGAAATCCTCGTTGCCGTACACAAGCCTTTCTTCTTTTATCTGCCTTATGAAATACAGTATCTCCTGCGTTCTTCCTACCGCAAACGAAGGAATAACCACATTGCCTCCCCTTGCAAAAGTTTCGTTTAATACGTCCGCCAGAGCTGAAACATAGTTTATCCTTTCTCCATGCAGCCTGTTTCCGTAAGTCGATTCCATCACAACATAATCCGCCTCCGTTATGTAGTTTGGATCTTTTATTATCGGCTGATTTAGATTGCCTATGTCGCCTGAAAATACTATTTCCTTGCTTACCCCGTCTTCAGTTATGGAAAGCTTCACACTTGCCGAGCCGAGCAAATGTCCTACATCGGTAAAGCTTATAGCTATACCCTCACATATATCCACCTTTTCTCCATAGCGCACCTTGTTGAAATGCTTCAGCACTTCCTCAACATCCGCCATAGTATAGACCGGCTCAAAGTGTTCTTTACCTGCACGCTTGTTCTTTCTGTTCTTCCACTCCGCCTCAAACTCCTGTATATGAGCGGAATCTCTTAACATAATATTACACAGCGCACAGGTAGCTTCCGTAGCATATATTTTACCCCTGAAGCCGTCTTTATACAGAGCCGGTATCATACCCGTATGGTCAATGTGGGCATGTGTAGCGAGTATAAAGTCTATGTCTGCCGCAGATATCGGAAGAGGTACATTTTCAAAAACATTTACTCCCTGCTCCATACCGCAGTCCACTATAATATTCTTACCGCAAGCCGAAATATAATGCATACTTCCTGTAACTTCACGAGCCGCCCCTATAAAATGCAATTTCATAACCTACCTCCATATCCCAATATTTTCTACAGACTCTGCACAGCTTTGAAATTATCTATAATAAATATTATCACAATTTCTGAAATTTTCAACCAGTTTTCTTCACAAAAAAGCCTATTTACCCACTCTAATCAAGCAATATATTTAAACCAATATGCTTTATGATATTTCTTTTAAAATCCACATCTTAACCTCGGTTATATAACTTTCAGTATTTGTTTAAGGCACTCTTCATCAGTGGTGTAGACATCTTTGTCAATATAGGTTACTTCCTTTTCCCTTTTAAACCAGGTAAGCTGCCTTTTCGCAAAATGCCTCGTATCCCTTTTTATAATCTCCGTACACTCCGCAATGTCCGTATCTCCGTTCAAATAGTCTATAACCTCCTTGTAGCCTATGCCCTGCATGGAAACCAGACTTTTATCATATCCCATTTCCATCAGCCCTCTTACCTCTTCTACAAGTCCGTTTTCAAACATAATATCGACTCTTTTATTTATTCTTTCATACAGTCTTTCTCTGTTCATGGTAAGTACAAAATACGAAAAATCAAAAGGAGAAACTCTCTCTCTTTCCTTTTTATTGTGTACCGACAGCTTCTGTCCCGTCATCTCATAAAAGGCTATTGCTCTTATCACTTTTTTCACATTGTTTTCCGAAACCGAGTCGGCATACTCTCCATCTACTTCCTTCAGTATATTGTGAAGACCTGTCTTACCGATACTTTCAAGCATTTTCTCATATTTTTTCCTTATATGAGTGTCATCTTCATAATTCGTGAAGTTTATATCATATACGACAGACTGTATATAAAATCCTGTTCCTCCTGCAATTATCGGAACATGTCCTCTGCTTTTTATGTCTTTTATGCAGTCCATTACCCTGTTTTTGAAGACAGTCACATTGAATTCTTCATCCGGAAACAGTTCATCTATCAGAAAGTGCGGTACACCGCATTTTTCCTCATCCATAATCTTAGCCGTTCCGATATCCATATATTTGTACACCTGCATGGAGTCGGCGGAGATTATCTCTCCGCCTATCTCTTTTGCCAGCTTTACGGACAAAGAGGTTTTCCCTACCGCCGTAGGTCCGGTAAGGACTATAAGTTCTTTCATAGCCGTTAAACTCCAATTCTATTGCTTATTTACCGAGTGCGGTGCGGCAGCCGTACTAGTCTGCCCCCAGGTTTTTATATTTTGCAATAAGCTCTTCCATTCCCTGTCTTATACCGAATTTTTTCACATATTCGGGAGAGCACAACTCCAGCAGGGTTATCGCCGAGCTTGCCTGATACCATCTAAAGCTGCTGTCATCATTATTCTCAAGAACCTCCTCAACTATCTTGTCAAGCTCCTCGCATTTCTTGTCATAAAAGTCTTTCAGATTTGAAAGATTTATGTCGAGCGAATTCATGTCCTTTATAAGAGAGTTTGACAGCCTTGCACTTTTATCAAAGTTAGGAAAGTAATAGTTTAAAAATACCTGCAGAGTATCCATATTTACCTGCATAGGCTGTGAAGTCAGGGTACTCTTGAGCACTTCATTTCTGTAGTTGGTTATCTCCTGTCGCAGCTCGTCAAACTGTTCGTCCGCCATTTCGAGCTGGGCGGATATCCTGCTGAATTTTCTTTTAAATCTGACAGGTATGTCATCGTCATTCTTATATTCCAGTTTATGCTCTATTTCAGCCCAGGTATGCATAAGATTTGTACGCACCTGAACCTCCGCGCAAAGTCCTCCCAACCCTTTGTAATTAGGCACGGCAAGCCATTCATTCTTTATTGAAACCATGTAATGCACGGAGCGGTATCCGAACTGGTCATCTTCCAGCAGTTCTTCCTTGTCCTCCGTTTCTATTACATTGAACTCCTTATTTATTACCTCGGATATAATCTCTATATCACTCCTGTAGTAGCATATTACCCTTACTCCGCAAATATCCCTTATCTGATTGAAAGGATCGTCAAGATGTCTTCTGTCCATTTTTTTAAGCAGAGAGTCAAAGGATTTTATTCTGTAAGAAATGCCCATGTACTTTATCCCTGCTTCTTCAAGCAGCATCTTAAGCGCAGCTACCATGTTTTCGGCAAGTTTCTCATAGCTCTTTACAAGTTCAAAATACTGTTTCTTTATTTTATAAATATCTCTTTTCATAATTCCCCCCACCCCATATTTTTATTTTTAAGGTTTCCGACAAATGATTTTATGCACATCTTTGCCCGCCTATGTTACCAGTATACCATCATTTTTTTATTTCTGATAGCCAATTTTAATTATTTATGCTATACTTTTATTATATTTTTTGGAAAGGCAGGTGTTTTATATCAGCGAATCTAATTTTATCAGAACCCTCAGACCGTTCAGCAACCTTGCAGATCCAACCGACACAATCTACGACCATCTTCCATACAAAAAGGATATAAATCTTGTTAAAGAAAGTGATGTACGGCTTGTGTCCGGCAATGTAGTCAAATACATTCAACTGGTAGATGAAGAGCCTGTTATAATTGACACCAATGAACTTGCGGAATCACTCATAGAGGATGAAATACATCTTTATAAACTTGAAAAGGCAAGGCTTGAGAGGGAAAAGCAGCTCCTTGACGATGTAAAAGAAAGTGAAGCCCTCGTAATAGATGAGGACTTCACCAATGAAATCGCCGCCGAAGAGCTTGATCT
>JBHADN010000048.1:0-3692 GCA_041855085.1 Catonella sp. | reverse complement strand
GTTCACACTAAGCTCAATCTTTACGCAAGGTACTAGCACCTGCGGTGCGTCGCGCTTACAGCTTGGTTTCGCTAAGTGTTCACATTATATCATAATTGGGAGGTAAAATCTATTGAAAAAATTAAAAAAATTCAAAAACAAGGAAATTTATCTATACAAGTCAGTTAATACTTCATATTTTGCATTGTCAATTCGATATGAAAATAGTAAAATAATTGTGGAGGATGAATTTAACAATAATTTTAAGCTTACCGCTTTGTTATTTGTGAAAAAAATTAAACATCAGGAGGTTATACATGAATAGGAACGGAACAGAGAGTCAGATACTTGACTTGAAGAAGGAGGGCTCGGTTAAGAGGGTAATAGGAGTTGTGAGCGGCAAGGGGGGAGTCGGCAAATCATTTGTTACATCCAGGCTCGCAACTATTTTCGCGAAAAAAGGCTATAGGACGGCGGTGCTTGATGCGGATATTACGGGACCGTCAATACCTCGTTGCTTCGGGCTTACAAAAAAGGCGGAAGGCGGAGATGATGGAATTTTGCCGGTAGTCAGCAAGGGCGGTGTACAGGTTATGTCGGTAAATCTCCTGCTGGATGATGAATCTGCGCCTGTGGTTTGGAGAGGGCCTATAATAGCAGGCACGGTTAAACAGTTTTGGACAGAGGTGGCATGGGATGATGTAGAATATATGTTTGTAGATATGCCTCCGGGAACGGGAGATGTGCCGCTTACGGTTTTCCAGTCACTGCCTGTAGATGGAATAATAATAGTTACATCTCCGCAGGAACTTGTGTCAATGATAGTAAAAAAAGCGGTAAATATGGCGGACTCCATGCAAATTCCGGTGCTTGGTATAGTTGAGAATTACAGCTACATTAAATGTCCGGACTGCGGCAAAATGATATATCCGTTCGGAGAGGGAAAGACGGAGGATGTAGGTATGGAATACGGTATTCCTGTGCTTTCAAGACTGCCTATAGACCAAAGAATTGCAAAAGCAATGGATGAGGGTAAGGTAGAGGAGCTTGAACTGGATGTGCTTGGGGAAACGGCGGATACTGTAGAATTTTTATTGAGAAATGTAGACCACAGTATAGACAGGGACGATTACGGCGAAAGTCATAAGGTGGCTATAGCTCTCTCTGAAGATGAAAAAACAGTAGGCAAGGCGGCAGAGGCGAAGAAGTTTGTACTTGCCTCAACAAAGGGAAAGAAGATAGTGGAGCGCATTAAGATACAGATGGATGAGGGAGATGAGCTTTCAGAGGTATTAAAGGAGAATGGAGCCGATATCATCGTCTGCTCGGGGATAGCAAAGGAACTTAGAGAAAAATTGTCAGGAAACGGAATATCTGTGGTTCCTGTGTTGAAGGCAGAGGTTGAGGATGTGCTGGCAAACTTTCTTAGCGGAAGATATAAGCTGATATAGCTAAAAAGAAGATATTTAATAATGTACGGCGGGGGACTTGCGTTTAGGCTAAAAGCTTAAATTGCAAGCCTTTGCAGTATGTTATCGCAGAATGGAGATATCTGCTTAATTAAGATTAAAGAGCTGTGGAGGCTTAGGCGGACACGGGCGATTACTGTTGAGTTTATTGAAAAATTATGCTATTATTGGAAAGCAGAAAATTTTAGAAAAGAGAATGGATATGGTAGATAATCTTACTTTGCTTACCGATTTTTATGAGCTTACAATGATGCAGGGGTACTTTAAAAATGCTAAAGATCCTGTAGTTGTATTTGATATGTTCTACAGAAAAAATCCTTCTGACAGCGGATTTGCGATAGCGGCGGGACTTGAGCAGGTTATTGAATACATCAAAAATCTCAATTTTAATTATGAGGATGTGGAGTATCTGCGTTCATTGGGAATGTTTGATGATGATTTTCTGGACTACCTTTCGGGATTTCATTTTACGGGAGATATCTATGCCGTTCCCGAGGGAACGGTTATCTTCCCTATGGAGCCAATAGTCAAGGTAATTGCTCCAATTATGCAGGCACAGCTTGTTGAAACTGTCATATTAAATCTTATAAATCATCAGAGCCTTATAGCGACAAAGGCTGCAAGAGTCTGCTATGCCGCACAGGGCGAGTTTGTCATGGAATTCGGCTTGAGGCGTGCGCAAGGTCCCGATGCGGGAACGCTGGGTGCAAGAGCGGCAATTATAGGCGGCTGTGCAGGTACAAGCAATGTCATCTGCGCTAAAAAATTCGGAGTTCCGGCGCTCGGAACACATGCACATAGCTGGATTATGAGTTTCGACGATGAATATACCGCATTTAAGAAGTATGCCGAGCTGTATCCGGACAATGTTATTCTCCTTGTAGATACCTATGATACCCTGCATTCGGGAGTACCGAATGCAATAAAGGTGTTTAAGGAGATGGAAGAGTCCGGAGTGGAGCTTAAGCACTACGGTATATGCATAGACAGCGGAGATCTTGCATACATATCCAAAAAAGCGAGAAAAATGCTGAACGCGGCGGGGTTTGAAAAGGCTTGTATTGTAGCCTCTTCCGATTTGGATGAAAACCTTATAAGCTCACTTAAGCTTCAGAAGGCTGCAATAAATCAATGGGGAGTAGGCACAAAGCTGATTACAAGCACGGATTGTCCCGCATTCGGAGGTGTATATAAGCTTGCGGCGATGCAGACCGAAGACGGAACTTTTGAGCCTAAGATTAAGCTTTCGGAAAACACTTGGAAGATAACCAATCCGGGAAATAAAACCATATTCAGAATTTACGATATGGACGGGAAAATAAAGGCAGACCTTATAGCCTTTGCGGATGAAGATATATCGGAGGATAAGGAGCTTCTGCTGTTCGATCCTATTGAAACATGGAAGAAAACTTTGCTTATGCCGGGAGAATTTAGGGTAAGGGAGCTTTTAAAGCCTGTATTCATAAAGGGACAATGTGTATACACATCTCCAAAGGTTATGGAGATAAGAGAGTATTGCGCAAGGGAACTGGATACGCTCTGGGATGAAACCAGAAGACTTGTAAATCCTCATGAAGTGTATGTTGACCTTACCGGCAGCTTGTGGGAAGTAAAAAAGAAATTGCTTGATGATTATAATGATGCTTTGCAGACACAAAAGCATGTTACGGAACTGTAGTGGGGGAATTATGAGAACTTTAATGATAGGTATACTTTTGTTGCTGTTTGCTGTTTTCAGCTTTGTAGCACTTCCGATTTTGTGGGTGGTCGGAAAAATAAATGACAGGACAAGACAAAAAATAAGCCACAGGATAGCCGCTTCGGTTCTCGGAGTTATGTTGTTTTTGGCAGGAGTGAAGAAGACCGTTATAGGAACGGAGAGAGTTCCGAGAGATAGGGCGGTGCTTTTTGCAATAAATCACAGAGGGTACTTCGATATTATAATTTCACTTAATACAGTACCCGTACTTAGCGGCTTTGTGTCAAAAATAGAGCTGAAAAAAGCATTTATACTTAATATCTGGATGGACTATCTGAAATGTATATTTTTGGACAGAAAAAACTCAAGGGAGGGTGTTAAGGCGATATTGAAGGGGATAGATACGGTAAAGTCGGGAACCTCGGTATTTATTGCTCCTGAGGGCACGAGAAACAAAGGAGAGGGGGTGCTTCCGTTTAAGCCGGGCAGTTTGAAAATAGCTGAAAAGACGGGATGTCCGATAGTTCCGGTGGCAATAGTAGGTT
>JBHADN010000047.1:0-6226 GCA_041855085.1 Catonella sp. | reverse complement strand
TCGTCCTTAAGCCCCTTAGCCATAAGAGCGCCAATTTCCTTGCTGAACCTGTTTTTCTCGGCGCGGAGGTTATCTCCCTTGGTTTTAAGCTCTCTGGCTTTTCCGTCAAGCGCAATTACCTCATCCACCAGCGGAAGCTTGTCCTCCTGAAACTTATTTCTTATGTTCTGCTTTACCGCTTCAGGGTTTTCCCTGACAAATCTGATATCTAACATTTCCTCTCTCCTAATATCTATATATTTTTCATTACTTGAAGCGCCTTCTTTTCTATAAGGATGTTTCCATGCTCGTTAAGCATCTCTGTGAATGCGGGCATATCTTTTACCGTCGCTCCGAAGTCAAAAGCCCTTATACATACCCTTACATATGAGGTTACCGACATACCGCCTCTGTGAACGAGCAGTATGTACTCATTGTTTGCCTTATACAAATCGCTCCTGATATTTCTTCCGTAGGTTATGGATCTTGCAAACTCACTCACGGCATCAAGATTTGCAAATGCAAGCGCAACGGTTGTCTTTTCTTCGTTCTCTCCTACAATAAGCTCGTTAATCAACGCCTCCGGAGCTTCCTCTTCCTTGTCATCGTCTTCTTCGGAAACGCTTCCTATATCATTTAAAAACTGGCGTATATTATCTACCTGGGCAAGCCTTCTAAAGAGGGCTTCAAGCTTTCCTGCCATAGTATAGCCGAGCGCCTCCTCCGAACTGAGTTCCGAGATAGTTACGGAAACCTTTCCTCCCGGCATCTGCATAATACCCAGAGTAACCATGCCGTTTGCAGATATGCTGCCTACCTCTTTACCCGCCCTTTCAAGCAGCTTATGTATAAACTCCGCCGCCTGCTCATTCTGCTCTATGAAGTCGTCTATACTGAGCCCATACTCCTTCATATCCTCTGCAGAAAGAATACATCTTACCGTTCCTTTATTTAATCTTATAAATTTCATCTATCATCCTCTCCTTGTGGAGCCGTACCGATTGTCATCTGCTACAATGTCATTAAAATGTCCGTAAATGCTGTTCTTACATTATGAAACTTAGTTACATTATTGTAGGAAAGATTTCTTTGATACTACTTATATTATGACGCAAATTTGTGTTTTTTTCAAGGTTTCTGCAAATTTTTTTGAAATACACATAATTTATAGACATTTTCTATATTTCATTTTTCGGTATTAACTTAATTCCATATATATTCACTATCTTGCCGAAGTATATTTCTTCCTTTTCTGCTTTAATCTTCTCCCTTTAATTGTACAGTTTTGTACGAATGTCCCGTTTTCTTCAAAACTTTTTCAACTATATCTTTGATTTTTATTTTCAAGCTTGAAGTCGATACGCAGGGATGACAGCCGAGATATTCTCCCGCAAGCACATCCTCATCTATTAAAAGCTGTACGCTGTTATTTTTATCGTTCATAAGTCCCAGAATACTTACCGCTCCCGGTTCTATATCCAGGTATTCAAGCATTTCTTCCGCCCCTGCAAAAGAAAGTCTTGCCGCATTTATCTGTGCGGACAGTTCCTTAGTCTTAAACTTCTTATCTCCCGGCATAAGCAACAAATAAAAATCGGTTTTCTGTCTGTTGCATAAAAAAAGATTTTTGCATATAAGTACACCCAGTATCTTATCTATCTCGTAACAGGCTTCCATAGTGTCCGCCTGCTCGTGATCCGTACGCTCGTATTCAATTTCCAACTCGTCCAAAAAATCATATACTCTGATTTCTCTCGGAAGTCTGCCCGACATATCGGTCGGTCTTCCCTTAAATAATTCCATCCTATCACTCCTTCAGTCCTTACTCCAAGTCCTCCGCAAGCAAATCTCCCGCGGCTTCCAATAGATAATAATACCACTAACTGCATATAAATGCAAAAATTTTTTCAACCCCAAGTACCGACTCTGTCCTCCCCGCCTATATACACGGCATCCGATGCGGTAAATCATTTTTTAACTTACTGCATAACGAATTTTATTATGAATACAAAACCTGATAAATAATCAGGAATAAATATTAAATTTACTTATGCAGACAGTTGCATTTATAAGTAATATAGGTTAAAATATCTATGTAAACTAAGCTTATTTCGAAAGGAAAAGAAGATGAAGGAATATTCTCCGGTTAAAGAAGGAAAGATAAGAGAGGTATACGACATAGGTGACAGCCTTGTGATGGTTGCGACTGACAGAATATCTGCATTTGACCATATACTTAAAAATAAGATAGCTGCCAAGGGAAAAATTCTCACGCTTATGTCGGAATTCTGGTTTAATTTTACAAAGGATATCGTACCTAATCACATGCTGAGCGTAGATGTGGAGGATATGCCGGAGTATTTCAGAAAACCCGAGTTTACAGGCAACAGCATGAAGGTAAAGAAGCTTCGTATGCTGCCTATTGAATGTATAGTACGCGGATATATCACAGGAAGCGGATGGGAGAGCTATAAGAAAGACGGTACTGTCTGCGGTATAAAACTTCCTGAAGGACTTACGGAGTCCGAAAAGCTGCCTGAGCCTATATATACCCCGAGTACAAAGGCTGAAATAGGTGACCATGACGAAAATATTTCGTATGAGAGAAGCGTGGAAGTGCTTGAAAAGGAATTTCCGGGCAAGGGTGCGGAGTATGCGCTTAAACTTAAAGAAATGACTATAGCTGTATACAAGAAATGTGCCGACTATGCGCTTTCAAAGGGAATAATAATAGCCGATACCAAATTTGAGTTCGGACTTGATGAAAATGACAATATAGTTATAGGCGATGAAATGCTTACTCCTGACAGTTCGAGATTTTGGCAGCTTGAAGGGTTTAAGACAGGGGCAGGACAGCCGTCTTACGATAAGCAGTTTGTAAGGGATTGGCTCAAGGCTAACCCTGACAGCGATTATCTGTTGCCGGATGATGTAATAGAAAAAACCATAGAAAAATATAAAGAAGCATTCAGACTACTTACAGGAAAAGAAGTGTAGCAGTCTTAACGATAGCTGATTAGCCGCAAAGAATAGTTCAGACCGATTTTTACAAATCAGTTTGAACTATTTTTATGCCGATGCAAATCACATTGCCTACCACAGCCGTGTGCACCCTTCCGGATGTTTATTATATAACCAAAAGGCTGCCACACCTATAAGTATGGCAACCTTCTCCTGCAGCATATATTATGCTGTTTTCTTCTTGTCTAAAACATCTCTGATGTTTCTCCAGATCATGAATACGATAAGAACCGCACCTACATAACCGTTTAATACATAGATGTAGTTAACAAGTGTTCTGAATGGAAGGAACAGGCCTACTACCAGACCGATTACCGCAAGAACAAGAGTTAAAAGCTTGAACTGACTTGTACCCTCTTTTGCAAATCTTGATGCAGGGTTGTAGAGAAGAGGTACCGCTGTTGTATAGATACCTGCGAATACCACGATTGCAAATATGCTTGAGAATGGCTCCCAAATTTTCTTCGCAAGTATAAGACTAGGTATAGCGGCACTCCATACATAGTTGGTTCCGTCAGTTGTATTGATATTTGAAATCTGAGCGAACTGGATGAGAACTATAGCTATACAAACTGCAAGAGTTCCACCAATGATACCGTACTTGAGATCTTTCTTGTTGTTCTTTGCTCCAAGCGCTGTTGTAAAGCTTGCAAACCAAAGAAGAACGAAACCTGCATAAGAAAGACCGGAAATGAGCCAGTTAGCTCCCGCATTCTTAATAGTTGGATCTTCAGGTGTAGTTCCCTCAAACGCATTGTTTGCTATGATATCAAGACCTGCCTGCACATTGCCCGCATCTCTTATCAGAGTGATAAGACCGATACCCATACAGAGAACCACTATGATAGGACCTACGATACCGATTGCGTCTACAAGTGAATTAAGTCCTCCGAGAACAGTAACAACTGTAAGCACAACAAGTACTGTAGCACCTACCCAAAGAGGGAGGTTATACTGCTGATTGAGTGTAGAAGCGGCACCGCCTACCATTACCCAAAATGACATATAACAGAATATTGTTGAGTAGTAATCAACAAAAGTACCTATGTACTTACCGCAATAATACTTGTAAACATCATTTGCTTTTTCAAACTTCTGCTCTGCTCCTACCTTGGCAAAGTTGAAGTTATAATAAAGGAATGCCACCAAGAAGAATAACATAGCCAGAACACCTTCAACACCGTAAGCTGTGAAGTACTGAATAATTTCCTGACCGGTTGCAAAACCCGAGCCGATTGTAAATGCTATAACAGCACCTGCAAGTATTAGGACTCTTTTCCAATTTACTGCATTACTTTCCATAAACTTTCCCCCGTTAAAAAATTTTATCAGGTTAAATTCAAATCATAACTGCTGCACAACGGATATGAAAATAAATACCGAGGTATTCTCACTCTTCATATTATGTTCACCGGTTATCATCTGAATAATCTGAGTTTTATATTACAACACCGAACCCCCAAGCCAAGTGGCAAGCCGTTCCGACAGATATTGGCAAAATATAGCATACTGCACAGGTATTACCACAAAAGTCATGAGGGTTCAATGCTTATTACATAAAACTAGAAGTTATCTTTTTCAAAAACTGTCTGCTCACTAACAGGAGTCTGTAAAGCCTTAAGCGCTCTTCTAACCATTCTCTTACGAATGTTCTTAGAGTCAACTTCTCCCTGTGTAGGATCTCCAAGCGGATAAGGAATACCAACGCCCGGAATAATTCTGTTTGCGCCAATTGTAAGTGAAATAGGTACTACTGTAGCCATATGAACTACCGGAATACCTGTCTTTTCAATAGCCTTAACCATCGTTGCACCGCAACGTGTACAGGTGCCTCACGTGCTGGTTAAAATTACGGCGTCGATATTGTTCTCATGGAGTGTCTTTGCAATAGCATCACCCATCTTTGCAGCGGAACCGGTAGCTGTACCTGTACCTGTTGTTGAGAAGAATGTATTGAAAAGCTCACCGAACTCGCCGTCAGCTTCCATCTCCCTAAGTACATCAAGAGGTACTACAAGGTTAGGATTTTCCATAACGAACTGTCTGTCATATCCGCCGTGTACGGTCATGTAATCGTTGGCTGAAAGCTCTTTCATACCTTCCATTGTGTACGCACCGTATCTTGTAGCGTTTGAAGACTCTACTCTGTCAGGGTTTCCGTGAGGAACGATACCGCCGGATGTTACAACTGCAATCTTAGCCTTTGTAATATCCTTGATAGCCTCAGCAGGAGCAACTCTGTCGAACTTAGGCATAGGAAGATCTGTAGAGAACTCCTCGCCCTTCATCTTCTTGATAAGCATCTTTATAGCTCTTGCAGAACCTCTTTCCTCTGCAAAGTAGTTCATACGGATGCCTCTCTCATGATAGCCTTCTACATCTGGTCCGAGTATTTCCTCGCCTGTTGCAAGCTTCTTGATAAGAGTTGCAATATTACCTACAGACTTCTTCATAGTAGCTGCGGAGTTTCCTGTCTTAACCGTGATGATGTCCTTACGGAACATATCTACACCAGGGTTCTCCTCATAAGAAGCTGTAATTACCTTGCAGCCAAGTCTTTCTTCAACTGCCTTACAGATAGTACCGCAAGCCACACCGTAGCGTCCCGCATTAAATGAAGGACCTGCTACAAATACATCAGGCTCATACTTCTTTACCATATCAATAATGGTATCTGTTGCTACATCGAGGTTCTCTCCGAAGTAGTTGTCACCGCAGATTACTGTAGCAACTATCTCAAAATCCTCTCCAAGTTCAGCTTTAAGAGCCAAGCCCGGTCCAATTACTTCTTCTCTTACTTCCGGTTTGTAATCAGCCTTGTCTTCTCCACCGATACCTGCAAAGAACTGATTCATATAATGAACAATTTTATACTTTGCCATCTTAATTTCCCTCCTTGTTTAATTAATAGCCTCTTGCAGCAAGAGTATTAAATCCGTTTGCAATTGTAGAAGCTATGATAATCTGAATTTCAGCTTCAAATGAACCGTCTTCGTTTACGCAGCCTGCCCATCCGCCGATCTGACTTTCGATGTAATCCATAGTTCCGATAATCTTGTCCATCTTAGGGAAGTTAAGTGTCATGTTACCCTGTCCGCAAGAAGCAAGTGCATCCGCCTCTTCGCAAACATCCGCGAGTGACTGGCTCTTTCCGTCTTTTCCAGGGAACTCGTCTGTTATAAGAACTACATCAACACCCTTTCTCTGAACCTTCTTGCAGTTCATC
>JBHADN010000046.1:0-4394 GCA_041855085.1 Catonella sp. | reverse complement strand
ATTTTATATTGTCTTAAGATTATCCTAAAATAAATATAGGAAAATATATTTCAGCTTTATTTAAAACACATTCAAAGGGGGATTTATGCAAAATATACTGATTGCTGACGACAACTCCGACATTACAAAAATCTTATCAGCGTATACTGCCAAAGAGGGGTTTAACCCTGTGATTGCAACTAACGGAGAAGAGGCATTGAAGCTTTTTTCCGAAACCAGTCCCGTTGCAGTCCTTTTGGATGTTATGATGCCGAAGATAGACGGATATGAGGTCTGTCGCAAAATACGCTCCATCTCAAATGTACCAGTTATCCTGGTTACAGCTCGCGGAGAGGACTTTGAGCGTATTATGGGTTTGGATATCGGTGCGGATGACTATATAGTAAAGCCGTTCAGTCCCAGCGAGGTTATGGCAAGGGTAAGGGCGGTTCTGAGGCGTATGGATACTTCTGTCGTTTCCAACAACTCTTCAAGCGGGAATTACATAAAAATAGATAATCTCGAAATAAATCTTGATGAATATTCCCTCAGCATAGGTGGCGAGAAAATAGTCCTCACAAAGAAAGAAATCGAAACCATGTGGACTCTTGCCGAATATCCGAACAAGGTGTTCACCAGAGATAATCTGCTCGACAGCCTTTGGGGTTACGACTATGACGGCGACAGCAGAACGGTCGACTCTCACATAAAAAGGCTCAGAGCAAAGCTTGACACGGTAGAGCATCCGAAGTGGAGAATAAAAACCATTTGGGGTGTAGGCTACAAATTTGACATTGAAAACTAAACTTTCGGAGGTTCATTATGGATTTTTTTAATAAAAACCGTCAGGACAAGATTATTAATCCCGACCTTACAAAACAGATTAAAACCGCAAAAAAGTTCGGCGGTTCTATAGCAGTTTTGGCAGTTTTAGGCTTTGCAGCCTTTTCCAGCATCTATTCGGTTTCAGAACAGGAGCAGGCGGTAATTACGCAATTCGGCAAGGTTGTGAGCGTAGAAACCGCAGGTCTGCATTTTAAGCTGCCTTTTATACAGACATACACCAAGGTAAACACCACCACACAGGGTATGGCTATCGGCTACACCGACTCCGGCAGCAACGATCCCCTTGAGGACTCCTCCAATTTTGAGGACAGCATGATGATTACTCAGGATTTTAATTTTGTAAATATCGACTTTTATCTTGAATACAAAATTTCAAACCCTGAAAAATTCCTTTTTAATACGGCGCAGCCGCTCGATACACTTAAAAACCTTACCAAGGCATCTATAAGGTCTACCATTTCCCGCTATCTTGTGGATGAAGTAATGACTACCGCAAAGGGAAAGATACAGTCCGAGGTAAAGGATACACTCATAAACGAAATACAAAAAATCGATTTGGGAATAGAGATTGTAAATATTTCCATACAGGATGCGGAGCCTCCTACAGCCGAAGTCATTCAGGCATTCAAAGCGGTAGAAACCGCTAAGCAGGGAGCTGAAACCTCTCTCAACAACGCAAATAAATATCAGAGCGAAAAGACTCCTTCTGCGTATGCCGAGGCCGACAAAATCATAAAAGAAGCCGAAGCCTACAAAGAAAACCGTATAGCCGAGGCTGAAGGACAGGTAGCCAGATTTACCGATACCTACAAGGAATATAAGAAATTTCCTCTCATAACCAAGAAGAGAATGTTCTATGAGGCCCTTGAGGAAATTCTTCCCAACATTGACATCGTCATAACCGATGGCAGCACACAAACCCTGTATCCGATAGAGAAATTCAACAACTAGGAGATTCACTTATGAAAAAGAAATATTTATTTTGGACAGTCTTGGTCTTGGCTGTGTTTCTTGGTATTAACAGCGCCTATTCTCTTAGAGAGAATGAATATGCCATAAGACTCCAGTTCAATAAAATCGTGAGCATAGAAAGCGCCTCCGGGCTTTATTTCAAGCTTCCTTTTGTGCAGTCTATAAGAAAAGTTCCAAAGTCAATACAGCTTTATGACATAAGACCCAGCGATGTTATGACCTCAGACAAAAAGTCCATGATAGCGGACATTTACATACTCTGGAGAATTGTGGATCCTGCGCTTTATTATCAGACACTTAATGCAAATATCAACAACGCAATGGACAGAACCGGAATTACCGTTTACAACTCCGTGAAATCTGTTATTTCATCTATGGCACAGGACGAGATTATAGCGGCAAGAGGCGAAAAGCTTACCCAGACAATTACCGCCGACGCAAACCCCGATATACTTAAATACGGCATAGAAATAGTACAGGCACAGCTTAAAGCCCTTGATTTACCGGATGATAACAAGCAGGCGGTGTATGAGAGAATGATTTCCGAAAGAAACAATATAGCAGCCTCCTATACCGCAGAGGGCGAAAGCAAGGCTAAGAAGATACAGAATGAAACCGACAAGCAGGTTGCCATCATAAAAGCGCAGGCGGAGAAAACCGCCGCAAAGCTTAGAGCGGAAGGCGAAGCCAAATACATGGAAACCTTGCAGCAGGCATACAATGACAAGGATAAGGCTGACTTTTATAACTACATAAGAAGTCTTGATTCCCTCAAAAAATCCTTAAGCGGAGAGTCCGAGAAAAAGATTATTCTCGGAAAGGACAGCGAGCTTGCAAGGATACTGTACGGTAATTTTGAAGAATAATACAAAACTTCTATTGAAAGTGGTATCTTCATGATAAATATTATACCCGAAAAACAGACTTTTCCGAAGAGAAGGACTATGAAGCAGATAGTTCATAGTCTTTTCTTTATAATGTTCAGAAATTATGCTCTTGTGGTGGTGGCTTTCGCAATCCTTACAGGTATGATTTTTTTGCAGCTTTACTCGAGCACGGCAATGACCGCAACTCAAAACATGCTGCTTAGACAGGCGGAGTCCATTGCCAAAAGAGTCGGTGTTTTTGTGGAAGATGACGACTACATAACCTATCCATCATTTCTTGAGGTATTGGAAAACCTTGAGTCTTCCGATATCTGGATTGTAGCCAATCCCTCCTCTCCTATGCCTAAGCGGTATACCAACACCGACATTTCAACGGAAGGTCAGCCTGAGCTGTCACAGCTTTTAAATGATGTGTTCTCCGGAGAGTCGAGGGCGGCGGCTACCTATTCCGAAACCTACAGAGCCAACTACATCTTTGCCGCAGCTCCCATAACCCTTAACAACGGAAAGCCTGTCGGTGCCGTTTTTGTAAATCAGGTTGCGGAAGCTCAAAAAACCGTTACAAGCCGAAGCTTTGCCGTAATCATAGCAAGCACGCTTATCGCATTGCTTATCTCTCTTGTCTTTGCAGTTTTTCTTGCAAGAAAACTTTCAAGACCTATATCCGTCATGAGGGCTACAGCCTTGCGGCTTGCCGACGAGGATTATGACGCACACACCGGAATAGTTGAGGCTGGAGAACTAGGAGAACTTGCCGGTGCGATAGATGTGCTTTCCGACAAGTTGAAATATGCCGATACGGAGCGTAAAAATCTGGAGCAGATGAGAAGAGATTTCTTTGCCAATGTTTCACACGAGCTGAGGACACCTATAACCGTGGTGCGTGCTTATGCCGAAACTCTGCTTGACGGAGTTGTAGAGGAAGAGGAGGCAAAGACCGAATACTACGGCAAAATGCTTTCGGAGTGTAAGTCTATGGAAAGACTTGTAGGCGACCTTCTGGTGCTCTCCAAAATGCAAAACCCCGACTTTGTACTCGAAAAAGAACCTGTAAACCTGACTCAGGTATTCAGCGATATACTTAGGAGCGGACTCGTGCTTGCAAAAGAAAAGGGAGTAAGCATTAACTTTGTGACTGACAGCGAGGTTTTGCTTATGTATGCGGACTACGACCGCATACGCCAGATGTTTATGGTAATTTTGGATAATGCAATTAAATTTTCAAATGAGAACGGACAGATAGACATAAGCATTTCCAAAAGGCTCCATACGAGTATAAGAAATACTCCGCCCTTTAAGTCCGACGGCGAAACTTATATAAACACCGGAAATAAACTTTTAATCAGCATAAGGGATTACGGAACGGGAATATCTCCCGACGAGCTCCCTCACATATTTGAAAAATTCTATAAGTCAAAGCTCCGCCAGAACGCCAAAGGCTCGGGACTCGGGCTTGCAATAGCGAAGCAGATAGCCTTAAAGCATAACGGCTTCATAGATGTCTACAGCGAAAAGGGAAAGGGATCCGAATTTATATTTGATTTTGATGAAATATCCGGATTAAACACTTGATTATTTTTCATTTTCTTAGTAAAATACTTTTGTTGTGATTTTATTTCACATATACGGAGATGTATCGAAGTGGTCGTAACGAGGCTGACTCGAAATCAGTTGTACCTTTGGGTACCGGGGGTTCGAATCCCTCCATCT
>JBHADN010000045.1:0-6542 GCA_041855085.1 Catonella sp. | reverse complement strand
CCTGTAGCCAAGGATTTAAGAGAGCTTAGGGAAGAGAACCGAAAGCTCAGAAAGAAGGTAGACAAGCTTACAAAGGCTGTTGAAGAGATAATGGGAAACGCTTCGAAACAGTCCTGTGAGTAAGCTTTACAGATGGGGGGTAGAGTTATGGGAAAAATTGCTGATGCAGATCCGATGAAACTTGTAGAACTTTTGAAAAAAGCGCCCCGGGTATATATTCAGGCGCATAATTTTCCGGATCCGGATGCGATAGGAAGTTCATTCGGACTGCAAATGTTTTTGAAGTATTACGGGGTGGAGTCCGTATTGTGCTATGTAGGGGCCATAGACCGTCTTAATACCAAGTTTATGCTTGAGAACTTCAACATTCATCTTAACTGGTATGAAGAACTTAAAGATGAAATGAAAGAGGGAGATTTTGTAGTAAATGTTGACTGCCAGAAGCCGAATGCCAATACCACGGACATCATAGGAACAGAGATTGCCTGTATTGACCATCATCCCGTATTTATAGATACGGATGAGTATCTGTATGAGGATATAAGAATTACCGGCGCCTGTGCGAGCATTGTAGCTTCGTATTACTACGAAACGGATACGCCTATAGAAAAGGGTGTTGCCGCGGCTCTTGCTTACGCAATAAAGATGGATACCAGCGAACTTATAAGAGGAGTAACCCCTTTAGACATAGACATGCTCAACTGGCTGTATAAGATGGCGGATGTGACTCTTATAAAAAAGATGTACAATTATTCGATAGAATATCTCGACCTGAAGGCGTACGGAGCAGCTATTGAAAATATAGAGATATATGATTTCTTAGGAGTTACCTTTGTGCCGTTTGACTGTAATCAGGCATTGGTAGCCATACTTAGCGACTTCGTTCTGTCCCTGGATGTAGTAAAGATTGCGGTGGTATATTCCATAAATAAAGAAGGGCTGAAGGTTTCGGTAAGGAGTGAAATACCGAGTATTAACGCGGGGCTTCTCATAGAAAAAGCTCTTAAAGGAATCGGAACGGGCGGAGGACATGCTGCGATGGCGGGAGGTTTTGTGCCGAACAAAAGTTTGCAAGTGCTTGGAAATGCATATAAAGGAGTGATAAAGGAGAGATTTATTTCCGCCTTGTCATAGCCTTACAATATAAGAATTTAATGAACAATAGGAGAGTAAAATGAGGATACATAATACATTGACGAATACAGAAGAGGAATTTATACCTCTTACGCCTAATGAGGTTAAAATGTATGTATGCGGACCTACCGTATACAATTTTATGCACATAGGCAACGCGAGGCCGATAATAATATTTGACACGGTCAGGAGGTATTTTGAATATAAGGGATATTCGGTAAATTATGTAACCAATTTCACAGATGTGGATGACAAAATAATAAAGCGTGCAAACGAAGAGGGAGTAAGTTCGGCTGAAATCTCTGAAAGATATATAAAAGAAGCCTTGACGGATATGGAGGGGCTCAATGTGCGCCCTGCAACCAAACATCCTAAAGCTACCGAAGAGATAGACGGAATGATAGAGATGATAAGTTCTCTTATAGAAAAAGGGCATGCATACGCTAAAAACGGGAGCGTGTATTTTAGAACCAGAAGCTTTGAAACCTATGGAAAACTTTCCAACAAAAATATAGATGAGCTGGAGTCGGGCGCCAGAATAGCTGTAAACGATGAAAAAGAAGATCCGCTCGATTTCGTACTCTGGAAGCCTAAAAAGGAAGGAGAGCCTTTCTGGCAGTCGCCCTGGAGCGAGGGAAGACCGGGCTGGCATATAGAATGCTCCGTTATGAGCAGAAAATATCTGGGAGAGCAGATAGATATTCATGCGGGAGGAGAAGATCTTATATTTCCGCATCACGAAAATGAGATAGCCCAGAGTGAGGCTGCAAACGGAAAAGATTTCGCAAAATATTGGCTGCATAACGGATACCTTAGAATAAACAATGAAAAAATGAGTAAATCTCTCGGGAATTTCATAACCATAAGAGATGTGAGCAAGGATTATGACCTTCAGGTGCTGAGGTTTTTTATGCTCGGGGCGCATTACAGAGGACCTATAAACTTCAGCAAGGAGCTTATGGAAGCCGCAAAGACGGGGCTTGAGAGAATAGTAAATGCCGTGTCTAATCTGGACTTTATATCAGAAAGTGCCAAGGAGAGAGAAGTAACGGACGAAGAGAGAGAAACCCTGTCAAAAGCCCTCTCCTATAAGGCGGATTTTGAAAGTGCGATGGACGATGACTTTAATACTGCGGATGCGGTAAGTGCCGTATTCAATCTGGTGAGGCTTGCAAACTCGGCATTGACGGCGGAAAGCTCAAAGAAAGCCATAAAAGAAGTCCGAGATATTATTGTTATGCTTTCGGATGTGCTGGGAATAAAGGTTGTAAAAGAAAAGGAAATTTTGGACGAAGAAATAGAGGCTCTTATAAAGGAGAGAGGGGAAGCCAGAAAAGCAAGGAATTTCCAAAGGGCGGATGAGATAAGAGATATGCTCGCTGCCGGAGGAATAGTGCTTGAGGATACCAGAGAGGGTGTTAAGTGGAAGAGAATTTAGTACCTGCGGGGCTCTTTGCGGCGGGAATAGACAGCTTTTTCGGGATAAAGGACAAGGATATAAAGTCCTTTTCTCCTCTCACGCTTGCTTATATAGGCGATGCGGTGTATGAGATTGTTATAAGAACCGTTATTGTAGAAAAAGGAAATACCTCCGTAAATAAACTCCACTATCATACCAGTTCGCTGGTAAAGGCGGCTGCGCAGAAGGAGGCGTTGACTGTTATCCTGCCCTTTCTGACCGAAGAAGAGGAAACAGTGTATAAGAGGGGGAGGAATGCCAAGTCAAATACCTCCGCCAAAAACGCGAGTATGACGGATTATAGGATAGCAACAGGGTTTGAGGCTCTTATAGGCTTTTTGTATCTGAGCGGCAGAAATGAAAGACTGTTGGAGCTGATTAAAATCGGAGTCGGCGATAAAATAATGCCGAAGTCGGAAAAGAGGGAAGATGGACAATAAATTAAACGGCACGGAAGCGGAAAGTCAGGTTATATACGGGAGAAATGCGGTGCTTGAAGCTTTCAGGTCGGGGAAAACCATAGACAAGCTTTATGTGCAGGAAGGTGTTGCGGACGGTACGCTTCAATCCATACTCCGTACAGCGAAAAAGACGGAAGCTGTAATAAGCTTTGTAAGTAAGGACAGGCTCAATAAATATGCGGAGGGAGATAGACACCAGGGCGTTGTTGCTATGGCTGCCGCCTACAGCTACGCAGAGGTTGACGATATCTTAAAGGCGGCGGAGGACAGAGGAGAGTCGCCGTTTGTTATCATTTTGGATGATATCGAAGATCCGCACAATTTAGGAGCTATAATAAGGACTGCAAATCAGGCGGGAGCACACGGAGTTATTATACCTAAGAGGCATGCGGCGGGGCTGACGGCTACGGTTGCCAGAACTTCGGCGGGTGCATTAAATTATACTCCGGTTGCAAAAGTGACCAATATAAGCCGTACTATAGACGAGCTTAAGAAAAAGGGGCTCTGGTTCGCCTGTGCGGACATGGACGGAGAACTTATGTACGACTGCAATCTGACAGGTGCGATTGCTCTGGTGGTAGGATCCGAGGGAAGCGGTGTAAGCAGGCTGGTAAAGGAAAAATGCGATTTTACGGTTAAAATACCGATGTTCGGCCAGATAGATTCTCTTAATGCGTCCGTTGCGGCAGGAGTATTGTCATACGAGATAGTAAGACAAAGGATGGGAAAGAAGTAGAATATGAAAATTGAACACCTTGCAGATGAGGAACTTCTCAGATTGGCGGCAGGAGGGAACAGCCAGGCTGAGAGCGTTTTGTTGGATAAATACAAAAATCTTGTAAGAGGACGGGCTAAGACACTTTATTTGCTTGGAGGCGACAGAGAGGACCTCATACAGGAGGGGATGATAGGTCTTTTTATGGCAATCAGGGAGTTTGATGCAAATAAAAATGCAAACTTCCCCGCATTTGCCACCATAGTCTGTGAAAGACGGATGTACAACGCTATAAAGGCGCAGCATACCAATAAAAATATTCCGCTGAATACCTATATATCGCTTTATGCAAAGCAGGGGGCGAATGAAACGGAAAATGAAGATATAAAGCTGGTAAATAATCTGCGTTCAAGCAGGCTGTTGGAGCCTGAAGATGTCGTGGTCGACAGGGAAAATACGATTTTTTTATTTGAAAAACTTAAAGAGGTGCTTTCAAAGCTGGAGTCCGAGGTTTTGGACTTATACCTTGCGGATAAGGATTATAAAGAGATAGCCGTATTGCTGGACAGAAGCCCCAAATCGGTCGACAATGCGTTAGCTAGGATAAAGTCGAAATTCAGGGCAATTATAGACAGCGAGAAATAGGAGTTTTACGGCAATGGAAGAGATTGTTAAAATAAAGTCAAAAGATATAAATCTGAAGCAGATAGCGGAGTCCGGTCAGGTTTTCAGAATGACGGAGGAAGCTGAGGGCTGCTACAGAGTACGGTACAGAGAACATACCGCTCTTGTATCCGAAGAAGACGATGAAATTAAATTTTACTGTAATGAGGAAGAATTTAAAAATATATGGTATAATTATTTTGATTTAGGTACGGATTATTCTGAAATCAAAGCTTTGGTAGATGACAATGACGAATATTTGAAGGAAGCGGTGGCAAACGGCTACGGTATAAGGATATTGCGGCAGGACCTTTGGGAAGTGATAATATCTTTCATCGTTTCGCAGAATAACAATATTCCGAGAATAAAAAACAGTATAAAAAAGCTTTGTGAACTTACAGCCGGTGGCAGCTTCCCATCGGCTGAGATTTTAGAGGGTGTTTCGGTGGAGAGGCTGCACAGCTTCGGACTGGGATATCGCGATGAATATATTCACAGGATGTCAAAGAGAGTAGCCTCGGGAGAGTTCGTTCCGGAGAGTCTTGCGGGTATGAATTACGCAGATGCAAAGAAATGTCTTATGGCGGAATACGGCATAGGGAAGAAGGTGGCGGACTGCATCTGTGTTTTCGGACTGCATCTTTTAGAGGCGTTTCCGATAGACACTCATATGAAGCAGATTTTAGCAAAGCACTATGAAAACGGATTTCCTTTTGAAAGATATAAGGGATATGAAGCGGTTATACAGCAGTATATGTTTTACCACAGTCTGAAAAAATAAAACTGAAAATTAGGGGTACAACTTATGAAGAAGAGTAAAGTATCGGCCTTGATGCTGCTCATAGCGAGTATTTTGCTGAGTTCATGTTCGAAAAGTGAGGAGAGGGGGCTAAATCCCAAAAACCCCGTTGTGATAAGTTTTTTTGCTTATTACAACGATGTACAGACCAAGGAGCTGATAAAGATTGTTGAAAAGTTCAACTCCACCCGAGGCAAAGAAATAGGGGTTGTAGTGGATCATATAGCGGTTCCTTCGGCATACGGGGCGAATAAGTACATAGTCGATGCGGCGGTAAAGGCGGCGGGCAGCGGGGAATTTCCGGATGTTTTTATCGCATATAAGGGAGTCATTCCCAAACTTTACGGAAAGAAAGAGGTTATAAATTACAAGGATTATCTGAGTGAGGAAGAAATGGGAGAGTTTGTGGAAAAGATACTTAGAGAGGGGTATCTTTTGGGAAATGAGGACAATCTTTCCATGCTTCCTGTAGGAAGCTCTACGGAAATAATGTTTATAAATAAGACGGATTATGAGGAGTTTGCAAAAATATACGGCTTTACTTTGGAGGATTTGAAGCATTACGATAAAGTCCTTGAAATTGCCGAGGCATATTATGAATACACGGATGCAATGACGCCGGATGTTGATGGGGACGGAAAGGCGCTGTTAGGATTTGACTCTAAAATAAATCATATTTTTACTACCATGAGTTCACTCGGTTATGAACTTATGGAGCAGAGAAACGGAAGATATAAGCTGAATTTTAATGAGGAAATCGCCGGAAAAATATGGGATTACTATATAGCTCCCGCACTTAAGGGGCATGTCAGGAGACAGGGAAGGTTTGTGTCCGAGGATTTAAAAGCGGGAAGGCTTGTTTTAGCCATAGGCTCTACCGCAGGCTCGGTGTATATGTCCGATGTTGTAATAGATGAAAAAACAAACGACAGAAGAGAAGTAGAAATAGCGACGATGCATTCGCCGTATATTGAGGGTACGGAGCCGAAAGTTGTTTTACAGGGCGGAGGAGTATTTGTAACTAAAGGGGATAAGCTGAAAGAAACTGCTTCTGTGGAGTTTTTGAGATGGCTGTTAAACAAGGAAAACAATACAGAATTTGCATTCAGATGCTCATACATGCCCGTAAGGAAGGACAATACGGATGTGGAGTTCATCAAGGAAAAGGCTGCGGAAACAGGTGTTGAGGACAGAGTGCTGTCGGCTATACTTACATCAATCGACCAGACAAACAGCTTTGAGTTGTACAGAAGACCTTATTTTGAGGAATACGAGGATGTGAAGGACATACTTATAAATGTAATGGATGAT
>JBHADN010000044.1:0-5355 GCA_041855085.1 Catonella sp. | reverse complement strand
AATCAATCTTTCCAAAGCTTCATCATCCGTGCTCTCCGAAACCGCAGCCCCGATAACTTTTCTGTCCACTCCTTTTGAAATAAGCTCTATTTTTATCTGGCGCAGGCTCTTCGTATTTCCTTTGTACTTGATATAGTTTTCAGCATACCTTTCATCATTGATATAGTTGAACCTTTTGGCATAATTTATCGCTTCCTCAACAATGTATTCCGGAAAGCCTTTCAGCCGCAGCTTGCGTCTTAAGACAGCCTCTGAGCAATCCGCCCTTAAAAGCAAATCCAAGGTCTTTTTCTTTGCCCTCGGGATAATTGTTTCTTTTATAAGGCTCTCATACTTTTCACAGGCTATATCCTGACCTTCTTTTATGCCGTATCTTTTTAAGTCGCTGTAAAAAACGAACAGCACTTCGTGTTCAATTTTTACCTTGTATTTGTATCTTCCGCATTTTTCCACAAGATTTACAAACATAAAGCCTACTCTTCACCCTCAAAGATATCATTTGAAATATCCGCATCAAAATCAGCGGTAAAATCATCTTCAATCGCTACTCTTTCTTCACTTCCTTCTGCGGCGGCAGGCTTTGTATCCTTATTCTTATGCTGCTCTCTTACCTTCTTCTCTATCTCGGCAAATATCTCGGGGTTGTTCTCAAGATAAGTCTTTACATTTTCCCTGCCCTGTCCTATCTTTTCTCCGTTGTAGGAGAACCATGCTCCCGCCTTTACAACTATATTATCCTCTACAGCTATATCAAGCACATCTCCGGTACGGCTTATTCCCTGACCGAACATAATATCAAACTCCGCTTCCTTAAAAGGAGGCGCTATCTTATTTTTTACAACTTTAATCTTAGTCCTGTTGCCGATTACTTCTCCGCCCTGCTTTATGCTTTCGCTTCTTCTCACATCCAGTCTTATGGAAGCATAGAATTTTAACGCACGCCCTCCTGTAGTAGTTTCAGGGCTTCCAAACATGACGCCTATCTTTTCTCTGAGCTGATTGATGAACACTACTATACAGTTAGTTCTGTTTATAACCGATGTAAGCTTTCTGAGAGCCTGACTCATAAGCCTTGCCTGCAAGCCTACATGTGAATCTCCCATATCTCCGTCTATCTCAGCCTTAGGTACAAGTGCCGCCACGGAGTCTACTATAACTATATCGACCGCTCCGCTCCTTACCATAGTTTCCGTAATTTCAAGCGCCTGCTCTCCGCTGTCGGGCTGTGATATATATAATTCGTTTATATCTACTCCTATTGCCTTTGCATATACGGGATCAAGGGCGTGTTCCGCATCTATGAAACCTGCTATACCTCCCGCTTTCTGTACTTCAGCAACCATGTGAAGCGCAACTGTAGTCTTTCCGCTCGACTCCGGACCGTAAACCTCTATAATTCTTCCTTTAGGAATACCTCCGAGTCCCAAAGCCAAGTCAAGACTAAGACAGCCTGTAGGCATTACTTCTACATTCATCCTTTCAAGACCGGCTCCGAGCTTCATAATGGAGCCCTTGCCGAAATCCTTCTCTATCTGTGCAATAGCTGCATCAAGAGCCTTTTTCTTATCTGTATTTACAGTTGGAATTGCTTTTTCCTTTGTTCCTTTAGCCATGTATATTTTTCTCCATTCACGAACTAATGTTCTTTAATTGCTATAATTCTAATCTATTTATCCGTTAAAGTCAACCTTTTTATCGAATAAAAAATAGACAAATTTCATCTTCTGAAATTGCCTGAAGTTTTTGTTTATATTTAACAAATATTTCATGATTTTTTCCACATATTGTCTAAAGCCGCCTCCACAAAAAACGCATTTTACTAAAAACAACAGCCTGCAACCAACCATGTCCGAAAGCCTTGCGGCTTACTGCGGTTGTTTGTAAGCTGTTGTAAAAAATCATCTCACTATAATCTTATCTCTTAAGGTTTATAAGTTCCTCAAGTATCGTATCCGTTGTTGTTATGGTTCTTGAGTTTGCCTGGAAACCTCTCTGCGTGGTAATCATATCCGTAAACTGTGCCGCAAGGTCAACATTTGACATCTCAAGCATACCCGTACTTATCTTTCCTCCGTCTGAGGTTACATCCTTTCCTACTCCGTCGAACTGACCTGAGTTCATAGTCGATACAAAGTAGCTGTTTCCTACAGCCTCAAGACCGCCCGGATTTTTAAAGCTTGTAACTGCAATCTGTCCGAGAAGCTTCAAGTCGCCGTTATCGTAAGAACCGTAAATTTTACCCGAGCTGTCTATGGATGCACCCTTCATAGCTCCCTTCATCTTACCCTTATTATTTCCGTCAACATCACCCATAGTTGACTCTATTTTAGATGAGGTTGAACTTGCGAACATTGTCATCTGTGAAAAGTCAATCTCTATGCTCTTAAAAGAGTTTGGAGCCAAAGGTCCTATATTAAGAGAAATTTTCTTTATTGTAGCGGCATCAGTTCCAATATCGTTAGGATTGAAGTTTGTATCTCCTTTATCGTCCTTGTCCACATTTTCAGTAACAAGAGTCCTGAACTTACCCGTAGTTCCGTCAAAAACCACACCGAACCTTGCGCCGTCGCCAAAATTAGGAACTCCTCCGTCTACATTATCCACAGGCGCTACTTCTGCAAGATTTGCCGCTCCGTTGGTAAGACTTGCTCCCCAGCCTGTCGCGGTATAGGTTATAGCTCCTGTATCCTCCGTGGTAGCCGTATACATTATGGACTTACCGCCCTGCAAAACATCCTTAAGCTCTACCATGTAACCGTTGTCGGCAACGGTACTCTGCTTCATTATAAACTGTGCAGTATACTCATATCCTAAATTATCATAGAAATTTACCTGGAAGGTGCGTCCTGCCGTACCCGCCTTTATCTGTGTATCATTCTTATCCAAATTGCCCGATACATAGGCTGCCGTTGTAGCTTCCGGCTCTGTGTACATATTCTCAGGCGACATTATGTTAAGGTTGGAAACCGAGTTAGGCTTTGTCTTTCTCGGATCGTCGGGATCTACCTGCCATCCCTGTACCTTAGCTCCGTCGGCAGTACAAAGCGTACCGTCCGCGTCTACCGTAAATGCACCGTTCTTTGTAAAATATGTCTGTCCGGCATTCTTAACTATAAAGAAAGAATCTCCCGATATCATGCAGTCAAAAGCGTTGTTTGTAGCCTGAGAGCCGCCCGCTCCCGAAATGTTCTTTGAAATGGATGAAACATTTGCACCAAGACCTATCTGCTTTGAGTTTATACCCGCTACATTGGATTCCTTGTTAGGACCTGATGAAGCCTGTGTAGTCTGATAAAATACATCCGAAAAAACTACTGTACTTGCCTTAAAGCCGACTGTATTTACATTTGCAATATTGTTACCTATAACATCCATCTTGGTCTGGTGTGTTTTAAGACCTGCCACACCGGAATAAAGTGATCTCATCATAATTAAATGACCTCCGTTGTAAACTTGTATTTCGCAATAAGTGTTTCCTCTGTCATTCAGAAACAAAAGCCCCCGTCAAGGTCCGGCTCTAACTTATTACCGCTCCGTCAATATTTGTGAAGATTTTATCCTCACTGTTCCCTACAGCCGTTACTACCATGTTGTTTTTTACATTCACTATGAATGCCAGTTCGTCAACCACAATAAGCGACTCGTTTATTCCCTTCTTTCTGGCTCTGTCCGTACCTTCCGAAAGTCTTGTCATCTGTTCGCTTGAAAGGCTGATGTTGCGGCTTGCAAGTCGCTCGTTGGCATGCTTGGAAAACCTGAGTACGCCGCTTTCCCTGCCTGCCTCGTTTATAAGTATATCTCTAAAACTCTGAGCTGTAAAGCTGTTTGCGGCTTTTATCTGAGCACCGTTTTCTTTCCCGGTTTTTTCCAGATATTTGCCTCTTATTTGCTCAATAGAGCCAAGGCTTCCACCTTTTACATTCACATTCCCACCTCCTTGTGTAATGTTTATAAATCATCCGCCCATAATCTACGGAGTCGTGGACGCTGCCGTATTTCCCGAAGCGCCTGCCGCAGGTGTTTCAGATGATGTCGACTCTCCTATGTTTGCTGAAGATGCCGTATTTGTATTTCCCGTTCCCGCTTCATTTGCCGCACCGCCCGCCGGAGCATTTTCGGCTTCCTTAGTTACTTCCTCCTCAGAAATGACCAATTTAAGACTTGTGCTGTCCGTTGTTCCGAAGTCATTTAAAAATCTGACCGTAACAGGATATCTTCCGACCTTATACTCGTTAAAGGCATCCGGAGAAAGAGTTACTACACCGTTTTCACTGACTGTGAAATATTTTGCCTCTATATCTCTTCCGCCGACATTAAGCGCAAGTCCCTCCGCTTTTCCGACCTCTTTGCCAAGCTCCACCTTAAAGCTCATAAGCTGAGGCAGATTTTTGTTCAAATGAAGCTCTCCCGCCTCTACCTTAGGCATCATACTGTTTGTAAGATAACGCGGATCTACAATAGACTGCAAATCGGTAGACGGATACAAATTGCCTTTTATGGACAAATATGCCTTATTTCCCTTAACGGATACAAAATCCACCAGTCCGCTTACCGTGGTTTCTTCTCCTGTTGCAGTCTTGGTTGCAAGTATAACTTCCTGACCTATAAGACTGAATGCCTGTGAATTTGTCATAGTCGCATTCATATTCTGCATCTGCTCAAGCGATGAATATGTGGCAAGCTGTGATACCCACTCCGTGTTGCTCTGCGGCTGCAGCGGATCCTGATTTTCCATCTGTGCACATAAAAGCTGTAAAAATGAGTCCTTGCCGAGCTTATTAAGCTCATCCGCTGTCTTTATTTTTTCCAGCTCCTTAGTCTGACTTATAACTCCATCCACCACCTGTGCGGAAAGACCTCTGTCAGTTCTTACCGAACTGTAATTTGTACTAAAATCACTCATAATATTCCTTTCCAGAACTCTCTAATGCCTATATGAGCTTATGCGCTGAAATTAACATTGCTTCCGGTATCCCCGTCGGTATAAGCCCTCATAGCCTCTTCCGGCGAAACGCTCACAGTTTCTGCGGTTTCCTCTCCGTCAAGGCTGAACCTGCGGTTTCCTCTTCCGCCCTTTTTGCTTCCATCTCCCTCTGCATTCCTGCGCTGACTGTCACTGCCTATACCGGTTTCCGAAAGCATTACCGATACCTCGCTTACCTTGAGCCCCTGATTTTCAAAATTCAGCTTAAGGTCCGCTATCTGACTTTCAAGTGCAGCCTTTGCCTCAGGGTTTGTAACTCTGAATTCCGCCTGCATTATTCCGTTCTTTATCGAAACATTGACTGCAACCTTACCGAGCGCGGCCGGTGTGAGCAAAAATTCAAGACTCGTCCTGTCAGGTGCACGAAGGTT
>JBHADN010000043.1:0-10493 GCA_041855085.1 Catonella sp. | reverse complement strand
GCCAGAATTACAAGTATAATTCAAGGCTAAAGCAAAGTTATCTAAGAAACTGCCCTACTCCTTTATAAGCTCCGGAAAGCTGAATATAGCATCCTCTCCGTCATCTGCTATATCTACCGTATAAGTCTGGCTTTCATATCCGTCCATGGATATGGTTATGTCATGTTCTCCCGTTACCTTGGTCATCTCACATGGCACATCTCCTACTATTCTGCCGTCAAATGAGATGGTAGCTCCTTCCGGTTTTCTGAAGCTTATAACCGTGGTGCTGTCCGTCCTTACCGCAGTCGTGCTTTCATTCTCTCCTGTACCGTCCGAGGTCTGTGCCGTACCTGCACTTTCTCCCTCATTTTCATCCGCCTGTGCGGCACCGCTGTAGTCAGGCTCAGCCATTCCGTCATCGGCTTCTTCATCCTGCTCCGCCACTTCTTCTTTCTTTATCGCAAGCGCAATACTCATTACCGTTTTCGGCTTTGAGATATTAACCACCTTTTCCCATGGTACATAGCCCTCTGCCGTTACACGAACCATGTACTCTCCATAGTCAAGCCTTATCCCGCCGGATGTATCGGTTTCCCGTCCGTCTATATAGATTATCGCTTCCGCCGGAGATAGGTTAAATTTTACTTCGGAGTTCTTTGTCATATCTCCTATATAATCGGCAACCCTCAGCACCTCCGTCCTGTCACGCTTTATTTCCACAACCTTATTCAGGCTGTACTGCCCGTTTCGCATTACCACCTTGTACATTCCCTCACGCAGTACATACTTCATGTTCTCGGCTATATCGTCAAACACCTCATAGCCTATCTCTATGCTGCCTCCCAGAAAATCATCATAGTCGGTAAAATCAAGCGTTCCATGCCCTGTAGTGACATCAATCGAGAGTATTTTTTCTCCTACTCCCCGCACCTCCAGCACATCCTTTGATGTATCTATATCATGTACACTTATTATATTTCGGTTGCTCATAACTGTAAGCCCCGCATCATATACAAATTTGCTGTCCCCTATCTGCATTCTCGAGGCAACTTCGTCAATTTCCAGATTTTTTACTCCCTTATAGTCCCAGGCATTTTTGCTTACAGAAATCTTTGAAAGCATACCGCTGTCATCTCTTGGAACAAGCTCCAAAACACTGCCGAACTGCAGTTCTGATATCACAAGCTCTTCATCATTCACACTCTTTACCGAGGTTGCAAGGTCATAGGAAAAACCGGTTTCCCTCATCTCGTCCACAAGGTAAACCCCTATCTTTCCGCTTTCCTTGTCAATAGCCCTTAATACTGCAAGACTGTACTTTTCCGCCGCAATCTCCGCCTTGGCTGCAGGCCCCGCCTTTGTCTGTACCTTCGGCGGTATGACTGTCTTTACCTTAGAGTTTCCTGCCGTCAGTATGGCATTTACTCCTACAAAAGTTCCAAGCCCTGCCAAAAGTACCATGACCAAAATCGGCATCCATCTGTTACTCTTCATTCTCCCTCACCTCCGAGAGCAGCTTCTCCCTAGTATTAAATTCGGGATTTTCGATGACCATCTCCAATAGCCTGTTTAATGTCTTTCCTATCATTACCCCTTTCGGCACTCCTGCTTCCAAGAGGTCGTTACCGTTTACTTTAAGCCCTGAAATATCTGTACAGCAGCCTTTTTTTACAATATCCTCATACAGCGCCGTCACATCGCGCAGCCCCTTTGCCCTCCTTGCCTCCAACAGAAGCGGCATAGCCTTGTGACCGCAAAGATTTACGGTTCTTCTCATTTCAAGCTCGGAGCATTCCACTTCTCTGCCCAGCAGCGGAATGAGATGCCTTACCGTATTTATCGTATCGTTGTCCGATTTTAAACTCTTTAACAACTCGCAAGCCTTATTCTCTCCCAACTCTTCAAAAAAAAGAACTGTCCTTATCCGGTGCAGTCCTTTCTTTGTATGATATACTGCATTTTCCATAGCTTTTATTGCTTTATTTACCCTCTCCGGTTTTGTTTTAAAAAACTCGTCAATTTCCGGAGCTATAACGGCAAATATCCCTGCCTCATATATCAATTTTATTTTTTCACATCCATCCGACAAAATCAGCTTTTCAAGCTCTTTTGCTATTCTTTCCGCGCTTACCCTGGCAATATTTTCTGAAAGTTTTTTTACCGCCTCAAAAGTTTCCGCCTCTATGGAGAAACCCAGTTGCCCCGCAAAGCGGATTGCCCTCAACATTCTGAGAGCATCCTCGGTAAACCTCTCCTCCGCCCTGCCTACCGAGCGAACGGTTTTATTTTTCAAATCTTCCATACCTGAAAACTCGTCCACAAGTCCCGTTTTATCGCTGTAAGCCATAGCATTTATGGTAAAATCGCGCCTTTTTAAA
Source organism: Catonella sp. (assembly GCA_041855085.1). Taxonomy (GTDB): domain Bacteria; phylum Bacillota; class Clostridia; order Lachnospirales; family Lachnospiraceae; genus Catonella. The sequence goes on along the minus strand of JBHADN010000043.1, from coordinate 8,133 downwards.
TCTTCTACAAGAGAGGAGGTAAATGAAACCTCGTCAGGATGCCTGCCGTCCGAGTAAGCGCCGTCAAGCCTGAAAGTCGTTACCTCATAACCCTCTTTTTCAATCATTACCGTTACCGTACCGTGCTGCAGTCCTGTGTCCAGAGTTACGGGAAATATTCCCTTTATCTCAAGCGGCTTTGCAGAGGTGGTTATATCCCAGTCGAGAGGTACTCTGCCCAAGATGGTATCTCTCACACATCCCCCTACTGCATAAGCCTCATAACCTTTTTCTTCTAATTTTGAAATAATATGTTTTACCTTTTTAGGTAATTCCATTCTCATTAGTATGCCTTTCCCCAGTACACAAGCTTCTTTGCAGGCTTTCCGCAACATACGCAGACGCCCTCCGACTCTCCGCCTTCAAAAGGCACGCACCTTGCAGTTGCCGAGGTGTCTTCTTTTATCTTATCCTCACATTCCCTGTCGCCGCACCAATGTGCCTTAACAAAGCCCGGTTTATTCTTTACCGTTTCTTTAAACTCCTCATAGCTGTTTGCGCTGTAAGTATGCTCTTCTCTGTGAGCCCTTGCTCTCTCAAGCATTTCTCTCTGCATTGTATCTAAAATCTCGGCAAGCTTTGCTTCAAGTTCCTCCAGGGACACCTCAATCTTTTCTCTTGTATCCCTTCTCACAACTACACACTTGCCCGCTTCTATATCCTTAGGACCTATCTCAACCCTTACAGGTATTCCGCGCATCTCCTGCTCCGCAAACTTAAATCCCGGTGTCTTGTCGGTACTGTCAAGCTTTACCCTAAAGTCTTTTGAAAGTCTTTCCTTAATCTCTCCCGCTTTTTCAAGCACTCCCTCTTTGTTCTGCATTATAGGTATAATCATAACCTGAGTAGGGGCAATGCGTGGAGGAAGCACAAGACCGCTGTCATCTCCATGTACCATAATCAGCGCGCCTATAAGTCTTGTTGTAACTCCCCATGAGGTCTGGTGAGCATACTTTAAGGTATTGTCCTTATCTGTAAACTGTACTCCGTAAACTCTTGCAAAACCGTCGCCGAAGTTATGGCTTGTTCCCGACTGCAATGCCTTGCCGTCATGCATGAGTGCCTCTACCGTGTATGTAGCTGTCGCCCCCGCAAACTTCTCTTTCTCCGTTTTCTGTCCTTTTACTACAGGGATTGCAAGCTCCTTTTCAAAGAAGTCGGCATACACATTTAACATCTGTATTGTCCTCTCCTCCGCCTCCTCTGCACTTGCATGTGCAGTATGTCCTTCCTGCCACAAAAACTCCCTTGTACGAAGAAACGGCCTTGTTTCCTTTTCCCATCTTACAACCGAGCACCATTGATTGTAAACCTTAGGCAAATCTCTGTATGACCTTACATCTTTTGAATAAAAATCGCAGAACAGAGTTTCGGATGTCGGTCTTACACACAGTCTCTCGCTAAGTTCTTCAGAGCCTCCGTAGGTTACCCATGCCGCTTCGGGCGCAAAGCCCTCCACATGCTCCTTTTCCTTATTGAGCAGGCTTTCAGGTATGAGCAGAGGCATGTATACATTTTCTACCCCCGTTTCCTTAAACTTCCTGTCGAGTCCCTGCTGTATATTTTCCCAAATTGCATAGCCGTAAGGCTTAATTACCATAAATCCTTTGGTACTGGAATAGTCTGTCAATTCCGCTTTTTTTACTACATCCGTATACCACTGCGCAAAATCTTCCTCCATAGAGGTTATGGCTTCTACCAATTTTTTATCCTTTGCCATCTCGTTCAATCTCTCTTTCTCTAGTAAGATTTAGTACCTTAATCTAGTAATTTTAAGCTGTTTCTCGCCTTTTGTCAAGCAAGGTTGACACTTGTTAAATAAAAAGTTATAATTGACCGTGTATCCTATTTACATAGCTTATAAAGGTCTGCGACCTATAGTATAAATACTTTTGATACCTAAAAGGGGATAAGATGAATGAATTTGTAATAAAGGGCGGTAAACCTTTAGTCGGTGAAGTCTGCATAAGCGGCGCTAAAAATGCCGCGCTTGGCATATTAGCCGCAGCCGTCATGTGTGACGAAACTGTTACTATTGAAAATCTGCCGTATGTAAGCGACATACAGGTGCTGTTGAATGCAATCGAGGGGGCAGGTGCAATAGTTGAAAGGATAAATACCCATGCTGTCAGAATAAATGGCGGAACTATAACCAATTTCTGTGTGGACAATGAATTTATAAGAAAAATTCGGGCATCCTACTACCTTCTCGGAGCTCTGCTCGGCAAGAACAGAGATGCAAAGGTTGCTTTTCCGGGCGGGTGCAATATTGGCAGCCGCCCTATAGACCAGCATATAAAGGGCTTTGAGGCTCTCGGGGCTTCCGTTGACATAAAAAACAGCCTCATTTCCGTGCATGCACAAGAGCTTGTCGGAAACCATATTTACTTTGATGTATCCAGCGTCGGAGCGACCATCAATACTATGCTTGCCGCAACCTTAGCCAAGGGCAAAACCACTATGGAAAATGTAGCCAAAGAGCCGCATGTAGTTGATGTTGCCAACTTCCTCAACAGTATGGGAGCGGATATTAAGGGTGCAGGTACGGATGTCATACGAATAAACGGGGTGGAACGGCTGCATGGCAGCGAATATTCCATCATTCCCGACATGATAGAGGCGGGCACATACATGGTTGCCGCTGCCGCCACAAAGGGAGATGTGCTTGTTAAAAATGTCATACCGAAGCATCTTGAGGCAATAAGCGCAAAGCTCATCGAAACAGGTGTGGAGATAGATGAATTTGACGATGCTATAAGGGTTTCTGCAAAGAAAAGGCTCTCACACACCCATATTAAAACTTTGCCTTATCCCGGATTTCCTACGGACATGCAGCCGCAGATAACAACTCTGCTTGCTCTTTCAGAGGGTACCAGCGTAGTTACCGAGAGCGTGTTTGAAAACAGGTTTAAATTTACTGATGAACTTGCAAAGATGGGCGCGTCCATAAAGGTAGAGGGTAACAATGCCATTATAGACGGAGTAGAAAAATTCTCCGGTGCAAAACTCAGCTCTCCCGACCTTAGAGCGGGCGCAGCACTTGTTATAGCAAGTCTTTGTTCGGATGAGATAAGCGAAGTCGATCAGATAGAATTTATAGAAAGAGGCTACGAAAATTTTGAAGATAAACTGAAGGAGCTTGGTGCTGATATAGCCAAGATACCTGTGGATGACGAAAAATCACTTCAAAAATTCAAATTAAGAGTAGGTTAGGCAAATCAACCTGCACTTTTATCTTTAATGTTAAGGAGAGGGAAACCTCTCCTTTTTATTTTCCTCCCTGATAAAACTTTATCTGAAATTCAATTCTAAAATATGATTGACAACAGCATATGAATGTGATATTGTCATTACAGACTAAGTAGTCTATAATCCGAAAGAGAGGTGCGCATGATAGGAGAAGGAAATAAAAAACAAGCTAAAACCGCAAAAAGCAGGGAGAAAATCATCGGCTGTGCAATAGAGTTGTTAGGCGAAAATGGCTACGACAACTTTACTATAAGCGCACTCTGCAAGACATATAATATCTCTAAAGGATTGCTTTATCACAATTTTTCGGGAAAAGACGAACTGTTTTTAATCTGTGTCCGGCTGTGTTATGAAAGAATGCTGAAATTTTTAAACAGCAGCGCTTCTATTCCTACAATTGAGCAGTATGTAGAGCTGAGGCTGAGATTTTTTAAGGAAAATCCTTTGCTTTCAAGGATTTTCTTTGAGTCATTTATTCAGACCTCCTCTCCTGTATTTGACGATATTAAGAAAATACGAAACTCTCTAATTGAGTTTAACCGTACCGTATATCTGAACTATCTTTCAAATGTGGAACTGCGTCAGGGTGTAAGTAAGCAGGATGCCTTGGACTATTTTGACATGGTGCAGAAAATGTTTAACAGCTATTACAGCAGCCCCGCTTTCAAAGGAGAGGACATTAACTTCCTTGAGGAAGAGCATCACCGCAATCTGTCAAAATTTTTAGAGTGCATTATATGGGGTATTGCAGACAAAAAATAATGTGTCGGGAACATATAATCAAAACACTTAGATGCAAGGAGGTACAGAGTGGTACTAATTATCAGGTGGGTGGCTGCCATAGGAATTGCCTTTGTCTTCGGAAAAATAATTTCCAAGCTGAAACTGCCGTCCTTATTGGGCTGGCTGATTGGAGGTATGGTTCTGGGGCCCTATGCTTTCGGCCTAATGAACAACGATTTAATTTACAGCCATTGGTATGAAACTATCTTAAAAGTTTTGGAATGTGCCGTGGGCTTTATGATTGGCACGGAGCTGGTGCTTAAAAGATTAAAAAAATTCGGCAAGGCGTTGATTGTCACAACCATTTTTCAATCGGTCGGAACATATCTGTTTGTTTCCCTGGTTTTTTCTATTGCCTTTATTTTTATGAATATGCCGATTTATCTCGCTTTTATTTTCGGCGGAATTGCGCTTGCGACTGCTCCCGCCCCTGCTCTGTCAATTGTACAGGAGTTTAAGACCTCGGGACCGGTAACAAGCACTCTCATACCTATGGCTGCTTTAGACGATGTTGTCGGAGTAATTTGTTTCTTTTCAACGATTGCCGCTGTAGTTATGGGGATTTCAGGCGGAAATGTACCTCTGTACATCGTCCCTGTCATGATTATTTTACCGGTCATTATAGGAGGAGTTACCGGACTTCCTGCCGGGTGGCTGCTTAAAAGATGTAAGTCAAAAGCATCCATACTTGCCGTTCTTATTATCATGATACCGGTTACCTCAGCGGCAGGCTTTGTCTTTAACAGCTTTTTACCTGCTCCCGTGCTTAACTTTATGCTTATGGGGATGTCTTTTTCCGCAGTATTTTCAAATATGGTGGATGAACATGATTTAGAAAAAATTATAAAGCACTTTGAGCCGGTTTTGGTAGTATCTTTGATTGTAGTGATTCTCAACTTGGGTGTTTCTCTCAATTACAAAGCCATTCTGGGAGCCGGATTTTTTACCGTGCTGTATATTGTATCCAGAGCATTTGGAAAATATTTCGGTGCGAAAACAGGAGCAAAAGTCAGCAAAATGCCCGACACCGTACAGAAATATCTGGGATTTACCCTGCTGCCCCACTCCGGTGTTTCTTTGGTATTTGCCGGAATTGCCGTATCCGTACTTACCAGATTTGAGTCGGAGTACGCAATTGTAATACAGGGAACTATCGCCGCCGCAGCCATTATCAACGAGATAATTGCCGTAATTATGGCTAAGAAAGCCTTTGAATGGTCCGGAGAAATGACCGTTACCAAAGCAAAATAACTCTTAAGATGAAAGGATATTTAACTATGAAACAATCTGGATGGTTTTTACTGATAAGTGGAATTCTCTCTCTGACGGCAGGAATATACATGTTTATAAGCCCTGCTTCCAGCCTCGCATCTATTTCCTTCGTTTTTTCCGCCATTATGCTTTTTAACGGAATTTCAGAAACAATTCAATACCTGCTTTCAAAAGAAAAAAGAAATGGAATAGCATTATTTAACGGAATAGTCACCATTTTGCTGGCAATCTGTCTGTTGTCAAGCACTTGGATGGGACTGGCTTCTTTTATCCCGTATATGTTTGCTTTCTGGGTTCTGTTGCATGGCATCTCAAAAATTTTTGTAGGCTTTGCAGAGCGCAAGGAAAACAAAAAAGAGGGAAACCATTTACTTCTTGTCGGAATTCCGGGTACTGTCATAGGAATATTTATGTTCAGCCATCCGCTTTTTACCGGGCTTATAGTCGCATACATGGTAGGCTTCGGCTTTGTATATCAGGGTATTTCGAGCTTTATCAGCTTTCACAGGCTCTCACATACTCCGGACAAAGAGTAGCTTAATACTCTTTACGCCGTATACGATGTAAAGAACGCATTCTTTTTTAAGCCATGCACAGATGTGATTTTTTGTTCACAGCCGATGCATGGCTTATTATTTTTACTGTTTTCACATAAGTATATCTTTTTTCTGTCGATCTTAAAAAAATCTTTCGTACCACACAAGGAACATATACACCGTCCAAATATGCCTGCTATAGTCCGCCTTTCCTGCTCTATGCCCGTCTAAAATCCGCATGAGCTCCTCTGTATGAAAAAACTTCTCTGCCGCCTTGCTTAAAAAGCTTTCCTTAACCCTGTCGTAATACTTATCCTCTTTAAGCCAAACCCTTATAGGCACGGGAAATCCGAGTTTTTTCTTTTCCGCTCCCTCTTCGCTGAGATACTTCCTTGCCACCTTTCTGAAGGCGAGCTTGGTATTCTCCCCGTTTACCTTTTCTGAGGTTGCAAGTCTGTGTGCCGCTCTATAAACCTCTCTGTCCAAAAACGGCACTCTGCTTTCCAAAGAATGTGCCATACTCATTTTATCCGCCTTTAATAAAATATCTCCTATAAGCCAGAAATTCAGGTCTATATACTGCATTTTTGCGACATCATCACAAGCCTTCGCCTTTTCATAATACGGCATTGTAAGCTCTGCAGGAGTGGTACTTCCTTTATATTTAAGCACTTTTTCTCTCTGCTTTACGGTAAATATATTGGCATTTCCTATAAACCTTTCTTCTACGCTCTTGCTGCCCCTTATAAGAAAATTTTTACCCTTTATTTTAAACGGCAGACATTCCGCAAGCTTTCCCGCAGTTTTTCTCAAAGCTCTCGGGAGTCTTTGATAACCCGAAAGCGCCTGCGGCTCTTTATAAATGTTATAACCTCCGAACAGCTCATCCGCTCCCTCTCCCGAGAGCACAACCTTTACCTCCTTTGCCGCCTCCCTGTCTACAAAGTACAAAGCGGCAGCCGCAGGATCAGCCAAAGGTTCATCCATAAAATACTGTATGTTTGAAAGCTCCTCCCAGTATTCCTCAGTTGTTATGACCTTGTCATAATTCCTTATGCCGAGCCTTTCCGACAGCTTCTTTGCATAAGGTATCTCATTGTACTTCTCATAGTCAAAGCCTACCGTAAAGGTCTTTTTGCCGCCGAAATTGGCGGCTACATAGCTTGAATCCACACCGCTTGAGAGGAGAGAACCGACCTCCACATCGCTTACCATGTGATAATTTATAGACTCCCTTAGAATTTTATCCAGCTTTTCTGTAAGTTCCTTTTCATTTTCTGCACTCTCTCCGGGGATAATGACAGGATCAAAATACCTCTTTATATCTATTTTCCCGTTTTCAAACCTTAAAAAATGTCCCGGCATCAGCTTGTATATGCCCTTGAAAAATGTTTCATCAAGTACCGAATACTGAAAAGAAAGGTACTCCGAAAGAGCCTCCTTATTTACCTCTTTTTTATATAAAGGGTACTCAAGTATGCTCTTTATCTCCGAACCGTAAACAAGTTCCCCGTCTATCAGGCTGTAATAAAAGGGCTTAATTCCGAACATATCCCTTGCGGCAAACAATTTCCTATTTTCTATATCCCAAACCACAAAGGCAAACATCCCGCGAAGCAGCTCCAACACACCCTCTCCGTATTCCTCAAATCCGTGGAGAAGCACCTCCGTATCCGAGCTGTTTGAAAATTTATGCCCTTTATTTACAAGCTCCTCTTTAAGCTCCTTATAGTTATAAATTTCTCCGTTAAATGAGATAACCAGATTCTTCTTTCCATTGAACATAGGCTGAGAGCCGTTGTCAAGGTCAATTATCGAAAGTCGTCTGAATCCCATGTTTATATCCGCATTTATAAAACTGCCGCCGCTGTCCGGTCCTCTGTGAATTATTCTGTTCATCATATTTTCAAGAACTAATTCTTTTGATACCTTACTTCCCGTAAAACCGCATATTCCACACATAATCTCTTCCTTATCTACTTTCTATGTCATAGATATATTGTATACAAAAGCGCCCAAATTGCAATCTTTTTCAACTTCTATAAATTCTATAAATTTTTTAATCTCCGCACTTATCCTATTATATTCATAATTATGTACATAGTGAGGACAGTCCAGTTCAATATAATCAGCATTGGACGAATTGGAGATATATTCTTTTGCTATACTTCTCCACTCTACTACAATATATTTATGGTTAATAACCCTTACAGCCAGTAAGGAATTATCCATCTTGTTGCTTAGCTGTATAATG
>JBHADN010000042.1:0-2649 GCA_041855085.1 Catonella sp. | reverse complement strand
TATGACATATCCCTTAGCCCTCAGATAGCTTACAGCCATTTCTTCGTACTTCCTGCCTACTTCCCTTTTGTTTATGCTACCACCTCTATCTGTTTCTCTTTTCAGCAACCGCATTTTTGAGTCTGTCCATCTTGTCTACAAAAAGAAGCACCTGCGCAACCACCTCATAAAGCTCCGGCGGAATATTTTCGCCAATTTCAAGTTTTGACAAAGATTTAACAAGCTTTTCATCCTCATAAGACGGAATATTGCTCTTAGATGCCTCCGCTATTATTCTCTCCGCCAAAGCCCCTTTACCTGCCGCGATTACATACGGAGCATCTCCGCTTTCCGTATCATATCCCAAAGCTACCGCCGTTTTAGGCTCTTTTTTGTTCTGCTCCATACTCCCTCCTTAGCCGCCTGCTCTATTTTTCAATATGTACGAAAGTTTTTCTATGTATCGGCGAAAGTCCGAATTTTTCAAGTCCGTCCTTGTGTCTGGCTGAACCGTAACCTTTATTTGAAGCAAAGTCATACATAGGATAACTCTTGTCCATTTCTCTCATGTATCTGTCCCTAAGCACCTTTGCCACTATACTCGCCGCCGCTATCGAAAAGGATTTGGAATCCCCCTTAACAATCATTTCCTGCCTTATATCTATCCCCGGTATGGTCTTGTTGCCGTCCACAAGGATGATGTCAGGCTTTATATTTAATGACCGCACTGCCTGCCTCATAGCCCTGAAAGTCGCCTGAAGTATATTAATCTCATCTATTACCTCATTGTCCGCACTGCCAACTCCTACACTTATAGCCTCTCCCATAATTAAATCGTACAGTTCCTCTCTTTTCGATTCGGATAACTTTTTTGAATCGTCTATGTACGGAATAACTATGTCCTTCGGTATTATGACCGCGGCTGCCACTACCGGACCTGCGAGAGGACCTCTTCCCACCTCGTCAACTCCGCATATATACCCGTTAGGACAGAATTCACGCTCAAATTTCGACATACTTCCGACTCTTTTTATCTCACCCTCATATTCGGAAAGCTTTTTCTCTGCCGCCGAAACCAATTTCTTTACTCCGCTTCTTTCATCCTTATCGTACATGCTGATAAATTCATTTAATCCCTGTATCCTGCACGATGACAGCTCCTCTTTTATTTCCGCTATGTTTTTCATCATTTAACCACCCCGAACTTAGAAAGAGGATACAGTCTTATCCATGCTCTCCCCAGTATTTTACTGTACTTTACCGCCCCGACATTTCCATATCTTGAGTCAAAGCTGTTGTTTCTGTTATCTCCCAAAACAAAATATTCATTACTGCCTAAATTGACAGCCTGAGCCGCAATTCCTGCGTATTCCATAGGAGTATGTGCAAGCGGATCTCCCTCCAGCAGACTGTCATTTATGTATACTTTACCGTCCTTTATCTGCACTCTTTCTCCCGGCAATCCGACAATCCGTTTTATATAAAGGTTGTTGCCCTGATAGTCAAAAACTACTACATCAAAGCGCTTCAAAGGAGCAAACTTAAGCGAAACTTTATCCAATATAATTTTTTGGGAATTTTCCAGAGTGGGGCTCATAGAAGAACCATTTACTATGGTTTCCTGTATTATATAGGTGTTCAGCAGTCTTGCTACAATCATTGCAATTACTACATATATTGCAAATCTTATATAAAATTTAGTCTGTACCTCTTTTAAAAGCTCTTCCGCATCGGGTAGTGCCGTCGTTTCTGCTACCGGCTCTTCTTTTTTTAGTACCGCCTCGTCTTTTGAAGCCGTACCCGCTCTGCCTGCATACCCTTTAAAATTCAACGGATTTACTTCTTCAAGCTCATAAAACTTCTTTATGTCCAAACAAAATTCTATGCTCTCGTCTATCCGGGTGCTGCTGTGCTTTTTCTCCCCATTATCCATAAATTTTATTCCCCTGTTCTCTCCAGAGTAATTTTTCCAAGCCTTGCATTTTTAAAATCATCCAGTACAAGTATAGCTGCCTTTTCTAAGTCCTTTTCGCCGCCCTTTTTCAGTAATGCCCTTTTTTCTGCAATATCCTCCAGTATCCGTACTGCGAACTGAATTTCATCGTCAGTTTTTTCTACGGGGTTTAATCCGTAATAATTTGCCAGAATCCCTCTGTAATCGCTTTCAATTTCATTTACAAACTTAATTGCCAAATCTCTTTTTTCTATCACTTCATCTCTTATTGAGCCTGTAAACGCGAGATGTACCGCCGTAGTCCTGTCCTCAAACTTGGGCCAAAGTATTCCCGGAGTATCTAAAAGTTCTACCTGCTTATCTATCCTTATCCACTGCTTACCCTTTGTAACCCCCGGCTTGTTTCCTGTCTTTACAACCGCTCTGCCCGCAAATGAGTTAATAAAAGTGGACTTCCCTACATTCGGTATGCCTGCTACGAGCGCTCTGACAGGTCTGTTAAGTATTCCTCTTGCCCTGTCCCTTTCCAGCTTATATTTAGCTGCCTCATATATGGCTTCCTTTACCTGTTTTATACCGTTTCCGTTTTTAGAATTAAGTTTCACAGCCAAAAGTCCCTTAGTTTCAAAAAAACTTATCCATTCATCGGTAGCGCAGGCATCCGCCATATCTGCCTTGTTTAATACTATAACTCTTGATTTATTGCCCGCAATACT
>JBHADN010000041.1:0-2911 GCA_041855085.1 Catonella sp. | reverse complement strand
GTAGCAAAGCCCGTTGTTGTAACTACGGAGGCTACCGAAAAAAATGCATGGTGTATGCTCAGATACAATTTATTAAAATCGCCGTAGTTCATTGTTATTACGGTTATTGCAGCAACAACCGAAACAATATACCACTTCACTTCTTCTATGGAAAATGCATCCTTAAGCCTTTTCTTTATAACCAGAAAATAAAAGTTGAAATTAACTCCGAAAAGCAGCATAAAGGCGGCAATTATCGCCTGCTGGGGAATAGTATATCCAAGACAACTGTCGTTGTTTACCGCAAAGCCGCCCGTACCGGCAGTAGCAAATGTGATACATACGGCATCAAAAGGCTTCATCCCCGTAAATATAAGTATGATAAACTGAACCACAGTCATTCCGATGTAGATTTTATAGAGATAGGATGCGGTCTTTTTTACATTCGGAACAAGCTTTCCTACTGAAGGTCCCGGGCTTTCAGCCTTCATAAGGTACATGTTTACTCCTCCGAAAAGAGGTAAAATCGCAAGTATGAAAACCAGCACTCCCATTCCGCCTATCCAGTTCGAGAAACTTCTCCATATAATTATACTGCGGGGAACTGCGGATAAATCCGTAATCACGCTCGAGCCTGTGGTTGTAAAGCCGGATACCATCTCGAAAAGCGCGTCGATATAATTCGGTAAAACTCCGGATACGACAAAAGGAACAGCCCCTATCAGACTTATAAGAAGCCATGAAAATGCACAGATTAAAAAGCCTTCTCTTGCATAAAACCTTTTGTTCTCCGGCTTTCTGAGAGTAATCAGAGAGCCTGCCATAAAGCACAAAACGGAGCAGGTAAAAAATATATACCTCTCATTTTCCCCGTAAACCAGAGCGGTTACGGCAGGCACAAGCATAAACGCACTTTCAAATTTCAGCACCCAGCCCATAATATAGGCTATAATCAAATAATTCATACCGTTAATCAGCTAAAATATCATCAATACCGCTTAGCCCTGTATTGGTGGTTATTATAATAACGCTATCTCCTTTTTGAATGATATCTTTTCCGGTAGGCGCAAAAACCTGCCCGTTTCTGTAAATTATTCCAATAATAAGATTTTTCTTCAAATTAAGCTTCTCCAAAGCCGTCTTTGTGACCTTAGAGTCCGATTTAATCCAAAACTCCAGAGCCTCAGCCCTGTTTCCGAGAAGCTTATACAGGGTTTCAACATTGTTTCCCAAAGAATTTTGCATAGAGCGGACATACCTCAGTATATATTCCGAGGTAATATTCTTAGGCGCTACTACCGGCCCTATCGGCAGCTCCCTTATAACCTCTTCAAAGTCAATTTTATTTATCTTTGTTATTGTCTTTGCCTTGGAAATATGATGGCTGTACATAGAGAGCATAATGTTTTCCTCATCTATGTTGGTCAGCGTAACTACCGCATCTGCCTGTTCTATCCCCTCTTCAAGCAAAATTCTTTTGTCCGTCGCATCTCCGTTTATGACTATCGCCTCCGGTATCAGCTCCGAAAGCTCCGCACATCGAGCCGCGTCCGCCTCTATTATCTTCACATTTATCTTCGCCTTTACAAGCTCAACACAGAGATAGTAGGCAACAGTACCGCCTCCGCAGATTATTACATTTTTAATCGGCTTCGTGCTAAGACCTACCTTGTGAAAAAACTCCACAGAATCTCTGAATTTTAATATGCAGAAGATAGTATCTCCCTCTTTCAGCACAAAGGAGCCGTTCGGGATAATTACTTCTTCTCCCCTCTGTACCATACCTACCAGAACATTTCCGGGTATGTTTTTAGAAAATTCAATGAGGCTCATATTGTCCAGTATAGAGCCGCTTTCTATATTTATTGCCACGAGATTGACTCTTCCCTTAAGAAAGGTATCAACCTCTATTGCGGAAGGAAAATGTATAAGTCTTGCAATTTCAAATGCGGCTATTCTTTCAGGATTTATAGCCATGGAGAGCCCAAGCTCCTCCTTTATATAGTTAATCTCCTGATAATACTGCGGATTTCTTACCCTTGCCACAGTCTGGCAGTTACCCGCCTTTTTTGCCATAAGACAGCTTAACAGATTTATCTCATCCTTATCGGTAACCGCTATAAGAAGATCCGCGCTCTTTACTCCCGCCTCAAGCAGTATCTTGTGACTTGTACCGTCACCGCATAAAGCCTGCACATCCAAGACATTTATCGCATTTTGAAGCACATTGCTGTCAGTATCGATAATCAGCACCTCATTGTTCTCCAGACTGAGCTCGGTAGCAATTGCGTAACCCACCTTTCCGCATCCTACAATAATAATTTTCATGTTACTTCACTAACTCTCCCATAAGATAAAATCTGCAATTTTCAGTAACTTTTACATTAAGTAATTTACCTATGTATTTTTCTTTATTGTTGTCCGGCACATTAAAATGTACAAGAGTATTGTTTGACATTCTTCCCGTAATCACGAGAGGTTCTTCGCTGTTCACCTCTTCCGCAAGTACCTCCACCTCTTTTCCTACCTCATTCTCCAAGGTATCGTCCGAGTACAGACTCACGGCATCCTGAAGCCTTTTAAACCTGTCCTTGACCTCCTCCACGCTTACCTGCTCCGGCATAACCGCGGCGGGAGTACCTGTCCTTTTGGAATACTCAAACATATAAGCGCTTGCATATCTTATCTGCTTTACCACATCCAGAGTATCTGAAAAATCCTCTTCGGTTTCTCCCGGAAACCCGACTATTATATCTGTGGTAAGTGCAGCCTCGGGAACTCTTTCCTTTATTTTTTTTGCAAGCTCCAGATAAGACTCCTTGGTGTATTTCCTGTTCATCGCTTTAAGCACCTTGTTGCTGCCCGCCTGAAGCGGAAGGTGTATATGCCTGCATATCTTATTTGAGGCTGCTATTACCTCTATAAGTTCATC
>JBHADN010000040.1:0-3151 GCA_041855085.1 Catonella sp. | reverse complement strand
GTGTTTAAATACCTTAAGGATGAGGAAATAGAAGAACTTACGCTTGAGATTGCAAATACAAGAAGCGTGCCGCCCGACATTAAGGATGCGGTTCTGGATGAATTTTATGAAATTTGTCTTGCACAACAGTATATTTCAGAGGGCGGTATCGGATATGCCAGAGATCTTTTGGAGAAAGCGCTTGGTGCAGACAAGGCACAGTCTGTTATCGGAAAGCTTACCGCTTCACTTCAGGTAAGGCCTTTCGAATTTGTAAGAAAGGCGGATGCCTCACAGCTTCTCAGCTTTATACAGGATGAGCATCCGCAGACGATTGCACTCATACTTGCATATCTTCCTACAGCTCAGGCGGCTGCAGTGGTTTCATCGCTTCCTCCGGAAAAACAGCCGGATGTGGCAAGGCGTATAGCTCAGATGGACAGAACCTCACCGGATGTTATAAAGGAAGTGGAAGATGTGCTTGAAAAGAAACTTAATTCGCTTGTAAATCAGGATTATACCATTGTCGGAGGTGTGGACAGTATTGTTGAAATACTTAATACCGTCGATAGGGGTACTGAAAAACATATTATGGAAACTCTCGAAGTGGAAGAGCCGGAGCTTGCAGATCAGATCAGAAGAAAGATGTTCGTATTCGAGGATATTCTGCTGCTTGACAACAAATCTATCCAGAGAGTGCTTAGAGATGTTGACAACAACGACCTTTCAATCTCTCTTAAGAATGTCAGCGAAGAGGTACAGAACGCTATATTTACAAACCTTTCAAAGCGTCTTGCGGCTATGATAAAAGAAGAGATGGAGTTTATGGGACCTGTGCGTGTTAAGGATGTTGAGGAGGCACAGCAGAAGATTGTCAATATCATAAGAAAACTTGAAGATTCAGGAGAAATAATTATTTCTCGTGGCGGAGGAGATGAGATAATTGTCTAATATTATAAAACATCAAAGAGCCAAGGATGTTGTAAACGGTATTGTCATAGAGTCAAATAAGAGGGCTGATTTGTATTTTTCAGCCCTTATAAGAGAGCAGGAGGAAAGGGAGCGGATAAGACTGGCTAAGGAGAATGCCGAAAAATCGGCTTTGCTTGGAGGGGTGTCGGAGGAATTCGCACCGCTTATTCCTGAGCCGTCTAAGAAGACTCCTGAAGAACTTGAGGCGGAGGCATACGAAAAGGCGGAGGCTATTATAGCGGATGCCAATGCAAAAAAAAGCCAGATTATGAATCAGGCGATAAAGGAAGCTAAGATTAAGGAAAAGAACCTTAGAGAGATGGCTTCCGAGGCGGGATACAGAGAAGGATATGCAAAGGCGCAGGCTGAATTTGAAGCTAAGTTTGAAGAACTTGAGGCGGAAAGAGCCGGGCTTATGGCAGAGTATAAGGCGGAAATTGAAAGACTCGAACCTTTGTTTGCGGGACTTGTTATAGACTATGTGGAAAGGCTTACCGGAATTGTTGCCGGAGAGTACGAGTCCGTCATATACAATATGCTGGTTTCTGCCATAAACAATGCGGAATCCAGTAAGTCATACATAATACATGTTCCGAAGGAGCAGTTTGCTTATGTGAGTGCAAGAGAGGATTATATAAGAGAGCTTGCAGGGGAGCATGTGGATGTTGAAATAATAGCTGACAACCAGCTGGAGTTAAACAGCTGTAAGATAGAAACGGAATCCTGTGTAATAGATACGGGACTTGATACAAGGCTTGCCACACTTGTAAATTCAATAAGGCTTTTGGCAGGCGGCAAAAAGTGGAGTTAAATTTTAATCGGGAGGGATAATATTGGTTAATGTTGATAAGTATTATGCCCTTTTAAAAGAACCTTTGGAAAAGAAGTACGGAAAGGTTACCAAGCTTGTAGGGCTTACCATAGAGTCGCTTGGACCGAATGCAAATATAAATGATTTGTGTATAATATATTCAAATAATAACAGTAAAAAGGGTACTTATGCAGAAGTTGTCGGATTTAAGGACAACCGTATTTTGCTTATGCCCTATGGAGATGTAGAGGGAGTCGGAGTAGGGAGTCTTGTTGAAAGTACAGGGGCTCCTTTTCATGTTGGAGTGGGCTACGAGATGCTCGGAGTTGCTGTAGACGGGCTTGGAAGACCTATAAATACCGCCGTGGAGTTTGCCGCGGAGGACAGTTATTCGGTTGAAGCGATGCCCCCGGATCCGCTCTCAAGACAGATGATAGAGGAGGTGCTTCCTCTCGGAGTTAAGGCTGTGGATGCCCTGCTTACCATAGGCAAGGGACAGAGGGTAGGTATATTTGCAGGATCGGGTGTAGGAAAGAGTACACTTATGGGAATGTTTGCAAGAAATACGAAGGCAAGTATCAATGTTATAGCGCTTATAGGAGAGCGAGGCAGAGAAGTAAGAGAGTTTATAGAGAGGGATTTGGGCGAAGAGGGAATGAAGCGCTCGGTAGTTGTGGTAGCAACCTCGGACCAGCCTGCACTTGTAAGAAAAAAAGCGGCAAAGACCGCCACAGCTATAGCGGAGTTTTTCAGAGATAGAGGGGAAGATGTCCTGCTTATGATGGATTCTCTCACGAGATTTTCTATGGCTCAGAGAGAGATAGGACTTGCAAGCGGCGAGCCTCCGGTAACAAGAGGTTATCCTCCAAGTGTGTATTCGGAGATGCCGAAGCTGCTTGAGAGAGCCGGGAACTCATCTAAAGGCTCCATAACGGGGCTTTATACGGTGCTTGTAGACGGAGATGATATGAATGAGCCTATTGCGGATACGGCGAGGGGAATACTTGACGGGCATTTCATACTTTCGAGGGCATTGGCGCAAAAAAACCACTACCCTGCAATAGATGTGCTTCAAAGCATATCCAGAGTTATGTCTGCCATTGCCACAAAGGATCATAAATATACGGCAGGTCAGCTTAAAAATGTTCTGGCAACCTACAGCGAAGCAGAGGATTTAATAAATATAGGAGCCTATAAGCCTGGCTCCAACCCATCAATAGACTTTGCGATTTCAAAAATTGATGAGGTTAATTCATTTCTGCGGCAGGAAACGGATGAAAAGTTTGATTTTGATGATATAATAAATACCATGGCAAATATTTTTCCTCTGCCTAATAGAGACGAGGGGATTTATGAGGAACTTCATCTGGAGGGTGTTGAGAGCTAATG
>JBHADN010000039.1:0-5847 GCA_041855085.1 Catonella sp. | reverse complement strand
TAACTGCCTAACAAAGCTGCTTTCATCTTTATCTCTCCTTTTCAGACTTTAATTCATCTGCTTTAATTCGTTTTTTCATATCTTCCATACAGCAAAAAAGTGTTGTACTTTTTAGCATCCGCTCTATTTCCACTTCCATGGAGCGAAACATATCTCCCAAAACCGGCTTAATGTTTTTCCCTACTATACAGGCATCATTGGGATTCTGATGAAAGTCAAATATATGTACTTTGTCATTTCCCGTGACTGCCTTATAAATATCAAACAACGACAGACTCTTAGAGTCCTCTACAAGGCTGAATCCGCTTATTCCCTGCCTGCTTTCGATTATTCCCGCCTTCTTTAATCTAGCCGTAAGCTTCCTTATATAGCTCGCATTGGTACCCACGCTTCCTGCTATCTCTTCCGAATTCATAGGAGGAGCTGCCTCCGATATCAAAATCAGAGTGTGAATGGCGGATGAAAATTGTGTATCCAAGGCTATACCTCCAATTCATAGGTTGCAATATATTCAATATCTTCCTCCAGCGCAAGTTCAGGGTTGATCTGTATAAATTTGCCTATTAGCCCCGATTCCGCCGCCGCAATTTCAAAATGACACATAGCAATGCCGAGATCCACCTTTTGAATATCTCCTGTAGATTCCCTTGCATATCCCTTTGTCTTTTTTTCAAAAAAATGTACTTTTCTTTCTTCCACTACGACTCTCCAAGGCTGTTTATTTGTAGCTGACGGAGCCAGTCTAACCATTTCCAGCGGACTTCTCCAAATATTTGCTTCTTCTGCTTTCAGCGCCTGACTGAAGTCATTACTAAAAAACAGAGTTTCAAAAGGCAGGCGTTCATCCGCCTTAAGCCCCTTGCGCATAAGGCTTTCACGCAAGGAAGGTTTTTCTGCCGCATATCCTACAGGAGTTACTGCAGGCATTACTTCATCTTCTTTCAGAAAAACTGCATTTTCAAATGCCTTTCTGTCGAATGTTGCCGCCAGCCATACAGTTCCCAGCCCAAGGGAGGCAGCGTATAAAACAAATTTTTCAAATTCATATCCGAAGGCAAGCTCGGCATTTTTACTTTTTTTATACTTACCGGCAACATAAATATCCGCCCCTAGGATTACCGGACTGCTTACCTTGTGTTTTCTCGCATCAATTACCTGAAATGTAATCGGAACACCGAAAGGATTGTCGTTTCTCTCCAAAAAAATTTCTATCTTGCTGAGAATATCTTCAGATATTGCCTCTCCGCTGTATGTTCTCACACTTCTTCTTGCTTGTATTGACTGTGTATTCATTGTTCCTCCTATTTATATTGTACTTGTATCTGATACTTGTACAATAATATAGAAACTCCTCCTTTTTGTCAAGCCCTCCACAATTTTACAGACTCACTATATTATATATATTTATTACTATCATAACTACCATAAGGGCAATAAAGAGCTTTTCCACCATTTTTTCATTTATCTTTTTATTTACAGCCCTTCCGAACACTCCTCCCAGTATACCTCCGAGCACCATTACCGCAAGCAGGCTCAGCTGAAATTCCGGCACGGTTCCCGTTACGATAAAAGTTCCCAGACTTGCCGCCTGAGAAATGAATATTATATAGAGGGATGTGATAACCGCCTCCTTTGCAGTCATTGAAAAGAGGTAAAACAGCGCAACAAGATTTATGGGGCCGCCGCCTATGCCCAAAAACGAGGACATTACTCCCAAGATTGCACCTGTAAAAAGTAAAATCGGCATTCCCGTAAGTCTTTTAGAGGGTATTCTCCGCTTAAATACGGTATAAATCAGAGTAAGCACCGTAACCGCAAGCAGACAGACCGCCTGAACTTTTCCTACCTTATTCGGGTTTGAGCTTAAATCTCTCACAAAGGAAAACAGCCATTTCCCCGCTATTCCTCCTACAGCCGCACCGACAGCAAGCGGAAAGCCCGTTTCCAAGTCGAACTCTCTCTTTCCTCCGAGCCTCGATTTAATTACCGAATATGCAGACATCGAGAGCACCGTACATCCCGACAAAAAACTTATCTGGCTCACATCAAGCACCTTAAAAGAGTCAAGGAGAGGCTTTATGATAACTCCTCCCCCTATTCCGCATACAGCTCCTATCACAGAAGCAAAAAAACATACTGCAAAAAACACTAATTCCATTGTATAACCCCATATCGTAAAACAGCCGAAGTCTTTTCGGCTGTAATAAGTAATATAATGCCGAACCATACATTTAAAACAAATGCCCTATCTTAAGTTCCTCTATAAGGCTTACTATCTCCCTGCTTCTGCTGCAGCCGAACTTCCTCAGCAGACTTTTAATCTGGGTTTTAACCGTACTGTTTTCCACCCTGCGTATATCCGCTATGTCCGCCACTTTACAGCCCTGAAGCAGCAGCTTTATAAGCTCCCTCTCCGCTCCTGTAAGGTTTGAAATACAGTTTATGAAAAACAGCAGGCTTCTCTCACTCTTTCTGAGCCTTGCATATTCCTGCATAACAGTATCTCTTATCCTGCTCTGCATGACCGGATTTCCCTCATAGGCGCTTCTTATATGCCTAAGCAGCTCAGCGTCATCCACACCCTTTACTACATAGTCAACAGCCCCCGCCCCCATGGCGGTTATTATCATCTCTCTGGTTTCATGGGCGGTAAGAAATATAATAGTTGCCAACGGAGCGTCATCTCTTATTTTCTCCGCCGCTATAATTCCTGCATTGGTATATTCCATTTCTATGTCCATAAGAATAATATCATACTCTGTTTTTTCAGCCAGCTCTATTATCTCCGCACCGCTTGCAGCCTCACCCGCAACTTCCATATCGGGCTGTTTGTTTATAAGCTCCGCGAGATCCTCTCTCAAATAAACAAAGTCCTCTGCAATCAGTATCCTTATTTTTCTGTCCAATACGATCTCCTATCCTTCAATACCTCGGCAGCATCACGAAGAAGCTGCTTCCTTCTCCCTCCGTGCTTTCGATATTTATCATGCCTAAATGTCCTTTAACTATTTCCCTCACATAATACAAGCCCATCCCCCAGTTATGATTGGAATTTTTACTTGAAAAAAACGGCTCAAACACCCTTTTTCTGACGCTTTGGCTCATTCCCGTTCCAAAGTCCCTGATCTCTATAACGCTGTAAAGCCTTTCATTGTAGCACTTTATCAACATTTTTTTTGTTTTATGTGTATTCGCCTCAATCATAGCTTCATAGCCGTTTGAAATTATGTTGCTCAATGCCTCGCAAAAATGAGTTTTATCCGCCAAAACTTGAATTTTCTCCCTGTACTCTATCTCTACCTCCGCCTCGCCGTGCTTCTCTTTAAACTTCTCCACGGCTGAGCTTATTATTTCCTCAAGATAAACGGGAACCATGTATATCTCATTCGTCTTTACGAAGCGATAAAGTTCTTCTACCCTTCGCAGCATATTGGTGTTTGATGTTTCCAACGCCCCTATATACTCCTTTAATTTTTCCCCGTCTGTCGGCTCCTCCTCAAACACGGCGCTTATTCTCTTGTAGATAACCTTATTCGACAAAATCTGGTTCTTCATACTGTGTACAAACATGGACGCACCTATCTTCGCCGTATCAAATTTTCTTCTGATAGCCGCCTCATCCCTGCTTTCCGCAAAATTATCCCCTGTGAAGCTGAACAGGCTGTAAAAGCCCAAGATACAGCAGACCGTACTGACCAGTATAAGGGCGGTATAGCTAAGTATTGTAGGACTCCCCTGAAGGTAGCCTACTCCCTTATTCCAGGCAAAGGGCGAACTGTAAAACCTGTATATCTGTCCCGGATCCTGCCTGAAATAAAGCAGATACAGCCCCGTAAGCGAGAACAGACTGAAAATTATCTTCCTGAACTGCGCCTTACAGAGTTTCATTGTTATTGAAAAATACTCTTTCAAAAGCAGAACGACGGCTGTTATAAGATATATAACTATCCACATCATGCTTGCCTGGGCAAAATAAAGCTGATAATTTTCATTAGGCTTTACTATGCCGTGATAAACCGTCGGATAATACAAAATTATCGTGGTCACCGGAAGTATGGCAGCCGCCTTTATTATCCATGTATTCTGCCTTATGAAGCGTATCATAGAATAATTTATGGCTAAAGCAATCAAAAAAAACGGAAACAAAAATCTTCCCAAGGTTACCAAAAAGCCCAGCTGCCCCAGTGTTATGTAAAAATACCTTATTACATTTACAATTCCGTCGGTAAAGTAAAAAAGCTGCATTACGCTGGTTGATATTCCGCCTTTTTTGGCTATGAATATCATTACTCCCACTATCTGCATCATAAGACTGAAGCAAAGCCCCAGCAGCAGGAGCACTTCCATATTCTTCCTCAAGAATACCATAATAACGGTTGCAATAACCAGAAACACCGTAAGTATAATAAGCATCGGCTTCTCCCTATACCTGTTTTCTCCCCATAACAAAAACTCCGGCAACTTCATTGTTTTTATCGAGCAAAACTAAGTCCGCATCCTTGCCGTCCTCAATAGAGCCTTTTTTGTCATATATGCTCAATAATCTTGCCGGATTTTCAGACAGCAGCGGCAAAATCTCCTCAAGAGGTCTTTTGGTAAACTTAAGCAGATTTCTGAGAGCAACATCCTGCGTGAGCGTGCTTCCTGCCCTCACACCGCTTTCTGCAAGCTTTGCATCTCCGTCCTCCACAACCACATCGTTTACTCCGAGCTTATATCTGCCGTCCGGCAATCCTGCCGCCATAATAGAGTCGGTTACAGCCACAACTCTGTCAAGCCCCTTTGTTTTTATGAGCAGACGCACTACCGCCGGATGAAGATGCCTGCCGTCACAGATTGCTTCGCAATACACATCGGACTCCATAACGGCTCCCATAATTGCCGGCTGATGCTGGTGCAGCAGCTTCATAGCGTTGAAGGTGTGGGTTGCCGCTCCCGCTCCGTTTTCAATTGCCCTCATTGCGGTATCGTAGTCCGCCCCGGAATGGCCTAGCGAAACAACTATGCCAAGCTCTCTTATAGCCTTTATTCCTCCCGCAATACCGTCTACCTCCGGCGCAGCGGTAAGATAGCGAATACGGTTGCCCGACCTTTCCTGATATTCCCTAAGCAGGTCTATGTCAAAGCTTCTCAGCAGATACTCGGGCATTGCCCCCTTATATTCCTTTGCAAGAAACGGCCCTTCCAGATGGATGCCTATAAGT
Source organism: Catonella sp. (assembly GCA_041855085.1). GTDB lineage: Bacteria > Bacillota > Clostridia > Lachnospirales > Lachnospiraceae > Catonella. The sequence continues at coordinate 643 of JBHADN010000039.1, read as the reverse complement.
TCCGCTCCTTCCCTTTCATATCTTCCGTACTCGTTAAAACAATCTATACACCGCAATGTCTGTTCCTTAGTGTCCGTAAGTACCGAACAAAGCCACGAGGTCGTACCGTTTTTTACAAAAAATTTTCCTATCTTTTCAAGCTCATCGGCGGAAGCTGCGTTCACATCTATGCCTGCTCCTCCATGAGTATGTATGTCTATGAACCCCGGCACTAATTTTTTTCCCTCAGCGCGTATAATCTCCGCATCCGAGGGAGGCACAAAGTCCTCATTTTGCAGCTGTATTTTTGTTCCGTTTATCTGAACGGTCTTTTTGACAAAATTTCTGCCTATATAGACATCCGCCCCTACAATAAAAGTCTTATTCATTATACCGACTACACCTCCGCTACCCTGCCCGGAAATTTAATATTTACATCCTTGTGGTTTTGCAGCAAAGTTACAGGAAATTCCGTGCTTACTTCGCCGTGAGCGGCTCTCCTTACTACTGCTCTGTGCCAGTCTCTGAAACATCCAAGCCTTATTTTTTTTGAATTAAAAATTTCGCTAAAACCCACGGTTACACAAAGCTTAGGCATATCTTCAAGCGCTCCGTTCAGCGAGCCCGCCGCATTTATTGCTCTGGTTTCAGGCTTTATATCAAG
>JBHADN010000038.1:0-4134 GCA_041855085.1 Catonella sp. | reverse complement strand
GCTTATTTACAAACTTTACGAAGATTTAAGAAGCTATAAGACAGTTTAGAAAATAGGGCAGACAGTTCCGATTCCTAACTTCATTTTCTCTATATCCTCCTTAAAAACCTTGATTTTATACATTTTCCGACACTCACTCTCTTGTAGACATACAATTCAAAAACTTGCTACCTCATAGCACCCTTACACCATAACAATTACTGCGAAAGCACCAATTTTCTATAAATTATGTGAAGCTATAGCAAATTTTACGGGAAATGAATTATCTGAAAATCCGGTATTCATCCGATTATAGCCAATACCTTATACATTATCCTCTATCTGTTTTGCCAAGCTCTATTAGCCAAAATCAATATTTTTTCATTTTTGGCTAATAGAGCCTCCTAGGTATTACCTGTCTTTTCCTATTGTTCATTCAAATATCGGGCTCACAATACAACATCCAATTTTTCACACTCCCGGAAGCCCGAGTTCATGGTATTTTTAATCGCAAGCCTCCCGACTAATGTCTCCGTCTTTCTCTTCCACCATGTCCTCTTTCAAGCGTGCCGTTCGAATTAGTGTACTCTATCCCCAGAGCGTCCGCCACCGCACTTATTATTCCGTTGCTGCTGAAGGTTGCTCCCGATACCGTGGAAACATCTACAGACTGCAAAGCTATGATTTCACTTATGACCGCAGACCTTGCCATATTCAAAAACTCCATGTCATCCCCGGAGGACACAATATCTATGGAGGATATTACTCCGTTTGATACTTCGACCGACACCGTTGTATTGCCTCTGTAACCCTGTCCGCTTCCTGTGTATGTTCCGTCCGTATAATTTCCCTTTTGCTCCTCTTCCGCCAAAATGCTTGAAGCAACCCCTGCATTGGAAACCGCTATACTGCCTATATATGTAAGCCCTAAGATAGACAGAGAGGCAACCGTACCGTTTATCGCACTTCCTGTCGGAGTATGTAAAGAGCTCTTAGGACATTCCTTTATACACTTGAAACAGTCTATACACTCCGCATTTCTTAAAACATCTGCCGTTTCAGTATTTACATCTATATTCATAGGACAGGCTTTATAGCAGATGTTGCAGTTCACACAGGTATCATTCTTTTTAATCCTGAAAAGTCGCGGTTTGGTTACTATAGAAAAAACTCCTCCCAGCGAACAAAAATACCTGCAGAAAAATCTGTCTATAAAAAGGCTCACTCCTGCAATTACTGCGAGTATAAAGCCTCCTGCCGACAACAGTCCTTCCATATTTTCCAATGAAACCAAGGTTCCGAAAGCTGTCCAAGGCGAATACTCCTCTACACTTATCTGAAGCGTCCATATCACAAAACTTCCTGCAATTACCGCATATTTAAAATATTTGAGCCATTTGTCCGTGTTTTTGTTTATTCTCAGCTTTTTAATATTGAGCTTGTCCGCCGCAATATTTATAAGCTCCTGAAAGGTTCCGAAAGCACATACATAGGAACAGAAAAATCTTCCCCATATTATAGAAATCGGAAACACCGCCGCCAAAACCAATATAGGCGAAAGCAGAGCCGCTATCGAGAAATTTCCCGTAATTATCGCCTTGTAAATAAATCCGATACTCTCCCAAGCCAATATAAACAGCCCCGGATACAGTATAAAGCTTATAATCTGCACTATATGTCTTAACCATTGTGTTATTCGGTTCTTCGATATATTATTCATGTATTCTCTCCTTTAACTTTATCTTATCTTTAATTCCATCCGTAACAAGTATCTCTCCCCCGTTTAAGATTATAACCGCTTCTATTCCTTTTGCTTTAAGCAGCCCTAAAGCTTTCTCCTCCTCCATCAAAAATACTGCTGTTGCATATGCATCAAGTGCTGCAGGCTCATCACCTATCAGCGTGACCGACCTCATCCTGCTTGTTGAGGGGGCGGCTGTACGAGGATTTATGATATGATGAAAGCTTACTCCGTCTTTTATAAACTCCTGCTCATAAGTTCCCGAAGTTACCATAAATTTATCGTACAGGCTGATACTCATAACAGATGGCTGCTCTCCGAACTCTCTCATAGATAGAAACGGATTTCTTATCTCTCCTTCTCCCTCTCCTATTATGCGCAAAGAGCCTCCCAGGTTTACTGCTCCCTTTGTGATGCCGGAGCTTAAAAGTATATCCGAAGCAAGCCTCAAAACAAATCCCTTTGCTATTCCTCCCAAATCTGTCTTCTGCCCTTCTCCGAGTCTTATACCCCTCTCCGTTATCTCAATTCTTTCATAACCTACAAGTTTTCTCGCTTTCTCTATATCTTCTTCCTTTGGCAGTTTTTTGCTCTTTATCGCATTTTTCCACAAAATATTAAGCGGCAGCGTAGTTATGTCGAAGCTCCCCTCGGTTTCTCTGCCATACATTACGGAGTCCGAAACGATTTTTCTCGTCCTCTCATCCGCCTCATCTATATAGCCATATCTGTTTAACTTACTTATTATACTGTCTTCCCTATACACCGACCAAAGCCTGTCACACTCCTCCACCAGTCTTTGTACCTCATCAAGTGGTTTTTTCAGCTTTTCCGCATTATCCGTCACAGCCGTTACTATATTTGCAGTTCCCAGTCCGTTAAAAATTCTTGTCATTTTCTTCATCTCATTCAGACTTCCTTTCATACTTTCACAACTGCTATTCTCTGTATTATAAGCACCGAACCTTAAATAAACCTTAAAAAAAGGCTGACTGCAGGACTTTAATCCTGCCGCAAGCCTTCCCCTGTCAAACTGCCTGCAAAAACAGGCTACAGGCTTATCCGAATAAACCTGTCTATCAACCTTCCTATATATTCTTCCATAAAAATATAGTCTGCCTCTCCGTCCTTGGTAACCGGCAGATAAATATAAAGTCCGTCCGCATCTCTTGTATAAAAATTTCTGGAATAAGAAAAGAATGAGGTATGTGAAGCCTTATGTATAGCGGCTGTAAGAAACAGCCCCGCATTTCTTCCTATATTTTCCGTATGAATCACAGCTATATGGTCATCTGCCCCGTATATGTAATCTCTGTACTTGGCAGAGCCGAACATATCCACGGTTATTGTATTTTTTTCAAAAATTCGCACATCATTGTTTATATATGCGGATATTCCGTCATTCAGTTCTCCTGCTGTCACAAATGGCAGCTCGCCCTCTATCCTGTCAGCACTTTTTAATCTCCTGCCTCTTGTAGAACTTCCGAATAACTCCTTCAGACTGAATTTGCGCCACTCTCTGTCCGAAAGTGAGCTTTCTGCCATATTTTCATTGTCGGAAATTTTAATTCCTTCAAAGTCTTGCTCTAAGACTGCATAAAGCTTACTTACTCTCTCCTGCTCTATTTCTCCTATATATCTTTCCATAAAACCGAAATCAGGCTCATTTCTCCTTGCCGGCAATTCTACCGTAAGCTCGGCGGCAACCGCCCTGTTGAATTTATTTAAATAGTTGAACTTTCCCTCTGCCATTTTTCTAAAGACCGTTGCGAAAAACAACAGGCTTTTCTCGTTCCACTTTTCCTCATATTTTACAGGATAAAGCCCCTGAATATGCGGATACCCTATGAATTCGGACGGCTGATAAAAAATCTCCTTGCAGGTTAATGTATCGCTATAGGTTATAATTCCGCCATTTTCAGTAGGCGGCAAGTCAGAATAGCCGGCAACTCCATTGTTTATGGCAGAATTTGTAACCACGGGAGTGCATCCCTCGGCTGCAAACAATTCCGCCTTTGTCAAAGCATATTTTTTAGTAGGCTTTATCTCAAACAAATCTCCTACTCTGTATTTTTTTAATCTGCCCCCGCTTCTCCTGAAATCTCTCTCAAGCTCTGCCAAGCGAGGGCTTGCTGTTTTCCCATTTTGTCGTTTTTCCTTATAGCCTGTGCCGCCTTAAAGCTGAGATAGTCTACTACCGTTTTTCTGAAATCCTCCTCCGCAGCTATAGGCTCTGCCCTGTGATGAGCCGAAAAATTCCAGTCATCTCCCTCAAGGCTGATAGTATCCTCTATATATTCACTTTCTGTAAAATAATTTAAACAATTTTTCCCGAAATTAACAAGCTTTACTACTTCTTCATATCTTTCCTCTGCATTATCCGTATTTCTCAGGTTAATATCCTTTGAAGACCT
>JBHADN010000037.1:0-3087 GCA_041855085.1 Catonella sp. | reverse complement strand
CTGTTCATTATTTACGGCAGTTTTTTCGGACTTATCTGCGGCTTCTCCGCTGCCCGTATCCTTTTTATTATCTGCTGCAGCCGCGGCTCCACCGCCAAAAGCAGCTCCGCCGACTCCGGAAACAGCACCTGCCCCCGGTGCAAAACCTCCCGAACCTCCGGCTGCTCCTCCTGCGGCGCCTCCTGCATTTCCACCGCCGGAAGTTCCGGGCGCAGGGTTAACCGCAGGTGTTTCCGGTGCCGTTCCTTCAACCCTTACTTCAAGCGGAACGGAAGCCAGAAAAGTCTTGTAAGCCTTTTTTCTTACCAAGTAAGTGCCTGCGGCGAGGTCTGTTATCGTTCTGCCGCTAACAGCCCTCCAACTGCTCTCATCACTCCTTTTGTACTCCATATACGGAGAAACTCCTAGTATTTCTCCCGTACTTCCATTACTTACGGACGCTACGGCATATATATAGTCGGGCTGTGCATTTACGGTCAGCCTGAATACTGTCTTAGGCGCAGTATCTCTGTCTGCATTCCTTATATCCACCGCCTTTATCACAGTTCCGTCCGTCAGCCCTGTAAGCAAAACTTCGCTTCCCGATCCCGCATTCACATATCCCGAATTTCCTACCTGATATGATACATTACTGTTTAAATTTTTCAATACTCCGCTGTCAGTGTCTGCGGCTTCAAAAGAAACATCCGGCTTTTCAAATCTGCTCAAACCTATATTTACATTGTTTACATCAGCAAATACATAATTTCTTTTATGAAGCTTTAAACTTATATTACCGTCTGCAGAAGTTATCTTGTCAAGGGTAATATAATAATTTATATTATCCGATGTCTGAATTTCACGCAAGCTTGCTCCGCCTACAGAAATGTTGTTTGCCGTTAATGTATCCACAAGGGTTGCCGCATCAAGTATCAGCTTTACGGTATTTGTCGGACTATTTTCCACCGATGCAACTGCATTTACCGCTACGGCATTGCTCGTTCCTCCGAGTTTTACCAACTCATAATGAAGCTTATATGCCGACGGAATGCTTGAAGTAGGGCTGGTTTTTGAATTGTCTACAGTCGCACTTTGCGGGAGTCTGCTTACTGCGGCTTTAAGCGCATTCTTCACGCTGCTATCTCCCAGTTCCGACTTTGCATAGACTCCTACATAAAATTCGTTATCATTTGTCCTGTCGTACAGTTTTTTTACAACCGAATCTATATCAGCAATACTTTCAACCTTTATGCCTTCCTTTTCATAAACATAGCTCGTATATTTGTTCCCATAGTTATATAATTCCGCCATGTTATCATTAATGCTATGTGTTGCTCTCAGGGTTTCGGCATTTACCAAAAAATACTTATACTGCTTCCATCTGTTTTTGACCGCATCATTTTCAGAACTTGCAGATGTGTTTGTGCCGCTGTATCCGTCATCTCCCGTCACATCTACGAAATACCATTCTCTGTCAAGCTCCACCATATTCCACTTATGAAGCACATTACCCATATATCCCGTTACCGACTTGACATTTACATCCAGCTTCTTCAATATATCGTAAAAGGAATTGGCATATCCCTCACATACAGCCAGCCCGTCCAGCAGAGCTCCCTGCTTTCCGTTAGCTCTCAGTGAATCGTTCGGATCATAACCGTATCTTATATGGTCTATGAGGTAATCATGTACTGCGAGCACCTTTTCTACATCACTCAGATATTTATATTTTTCTACCAGATTGTTTTCTATCTGCTCAATCTGTCTTTTCTCATTTTCTACCTCCGCCTCTTTTTCCGTAAGAATTCTTACATTTTTAATATAAAAGGCATTTTTATATTTTACCAGAAGTTCAAAATTTCTCTCGGACGCACTCGTTACGGTTATGTCCTGCCTTGCCGTAATAGTTCCGTCGGTTGTTATTTGAGCTAAAAATTTTCCCCCTACAGCCTCTCCGGGCAAGAAACTTGTGTGCACAATCGTATTGTCTACATAAAAACATTCTATCTCGCTGTTCTGTATATTTTCTCCCGTTACCCTGTTCACAAGTTTTATGGTGTAGGGTTCGCCTTTAATTATATCTATCCCGCCGTCTTTTCCTTCGGAAACAAGAACTATCTCTTCAAATCCCAATGTCGTTAAAGGTATATTGGCAGTTCTGAGCTTTGATATTATATCATTTATTTTTTTCAGTTCTTCTTTATTATTACCCACCCTTTCCGTAAAGCCTCTTATTTCCTTTATAAGACCTACCGTGTAGGCATTTCCCGCCTGTACCTGTATCCTGCCGCCTGCCGCAAAAGCTGTGACGACTGCAATAATTATTATAAATTTCAGTCCTCTTAATAATTTCATCTCTGTCCTTCCTTTTCTATGTGAAATGAAAAACGGGCAATCCTGATGGGGACTGCCCATTTTGTATTGGTTATACCATTTCTCTTGTTCTATACAAATCTCTGCCCCAAATGATATAGATTCGACTAATATAGTTGGCTGTAATTTGTCTATACTGAAAAATATTTTCAGGCAGGCAAATCCAGCTAACTGTCAACTTCCTATTGCTTACAAATTAGTAAAGCTTTGCTCCTGCAGGAATACGGCTGTCCACCACAAGAAGATTCAATCTTTCCTCCCCTTCCTCGCTATGCACGGCGGAAAGCAGCATACCGCAGGACTCTATACCCATCATAGCCCTCGGCGGAAGATTGGTTATTGCTATGCAGGTCTTGCCTACCAGTTCTTCCGGTTCATAATATTCATGAATACCGCTTAATATGGTTCTGTCCGTGCCTGTTCCGTCATCAAGAGTGAACTGAAGAAGTTTTTTTGACTTAGGTACTGCTACACATTCCTTAACCTTTACCGCTCTGAAATCAGACTTACTGAAGGTTTCAAAGTCAACCGCATCTGCAAAAAGAGGCTCTATCTCAACCTTTGAAAAATCAATCTTCGCAGGGAGTTTGTCCTTAGTTATCTCGCTTGGTGTATTTGTTCTCTTTTCCGGATTAAGGCTTTTAAGTGTCGGGAAAAGCAGTACATCTCGTATGGACGCGGAGTCCGTGAGCAACATCACGAGCCTGTCAATTCCGTAGCCTATGCCTCCCGTCG
>JBHADN010000036.1:0-2802 GCA_041855085.1 Catonella sp. | reverse complement strand
GTAGTCCCCTATTATCCTTATTTTTTTCTTCTCTTTTATCTTTTTGTCAATAATTTCACAAGCCTTCTCCAAGTCATACATCTCGGCAGGATTTGCAAGTTCTCTGTTTTCCGAGTCTATATAGTCCTGCATTTTTTCAAGACTCTCAAGCCCTCTGTTTACAAGAATTCTTGCCGTAATCTGACTTATACCGAATCTTTCCGATATTCCTTTAAAATCCCCCCTCACAGTCCTCATAAACCATCTTCCCGACATTCTCCCGTACGCCTCCCCTTTATTCATTAACAGTAATTTAAGCCGTTTCGCACACTCTTACCCCGCTTTGATATTGCCCTTAAAAAGGCACGAACCGATTGTATCTACAATCAATCCATGCCTCTTCACACCTTAATAATTAGTTATTTATAAGCTTGTCGTTTTCATTGTTCCAGCTATACAGCTTCCTTATTTCCTTTCCTACCTGCTCTGAGATATGCTCCGACTTAAGCTTTCTCATAGCCTTGAAGTGAGCCTGTCCTCCCGCCTCACTCATATCTAACAGGAAATCTTTGGCAAAAGTTCCGTCCTGTATATCTGAAAGAATTTTCTTCATAGACTTTTTGGTTTCTTCGGTAATAATCTTAGGTCCTGTTATATAGTCACCATATTCCGCAGTATTTGATATGGAATATCTCATACCTGCAAAGCCCGACTGGTAAATCAAATCCACTATGAGCTTCATCTCGTGTATACACTCAAAATAAGCATTTCTCGGATCGTAGCCCGCCTCAACAAGAGTTTCAAAGCCTGCCTGCATAAGAGCACATACACCTCCGCAAAGCACAGCCTGCTCGCCGAACAAATCGGTTTCCGTTTCAGTTCTGAATGTAGTTTCGAGTATGCCCGCTCTTGCTCCTCCTACTCCCGCTCCATAGGCAAGAGCCATATCCAGAGCCTTTCCCGTTGCATCCTGATGTACGGCTACCAGACAAGGCGTTCCCTTTCCTGCCTGATACTCCGAGCGCACGGTATGTCCCGGTGCTTTAGGGGCTATCATAGCCACATCAACTCCCTCCGGAGCTGTAATAAGACCGAAATGTACATTGAAACCATGTGCAAACATAAGCATATTACCGCTCTTAAGATTCGGCTCGATGCTTTCTTTATAAAGCTTTGCCTGATGCTCGTCATTTATGAGAATCATAATAATATCAGCCTGTTTCGCTGCTTCTCCCGCCTCAAAAACCTTAAATCCCTGAGCCTCGGCTTTTGACCATGATCTGCTTCCCTGATAAAGTCCTATAATTACATTACAGCCCGACTCTTTAAGGTTGAGCGCATGAGCATGCCCCTGACTTCCATATCCTATTATGGCTATGGTCTTTCCCTCAAGTAAAGAAAGGTCACAATCCTGTCCATAAAAAATTCTTGCGTCTGACATATATAATCCTCCATTTATATTATTCAAAACAACTCACAAAAGAATCCGGGCAACAGCCTTTACTAATCGTCCCACATCTCTCCGCGAGCTTCCGAGCCTCTTTCAAGTCCCGTAACTCCCGTACGCACAAGCTCTATTATATTCTCTTTTCCCAAAATATTGAGGAAAGCTTCTATCTTGGTCTGATTACCCGTAAGCTCCACTGTCAGAGCCTCTTTGGAAACATCTACAATCTTAGCCCTGAAAATATCCGCGGTTGCTATAATCGACTGTCTTTCCGTCACCCCCGCCTTTACCTTTACCAAGACAAGCTCTCTCGTAACTGAGCTGTCCGGCTTAAGCACCTTTACTTCCTTGACATCTTCAAGCTTTGCAAGCTGTTTTTCTATCTGCTCAAACACCTGATCATCTCCATGCGACACGATTGTCATTCTGGAGTAAAGAGGATTTTCAGTTTCACTAACCGTAAGGCTGTCTATGTTAAAACCGCGCCTGCTGAAAAGTCCCGATATCCTGCTGAGTACACCTGATGTATTATCAACATACACCGAAAAAACTATCTTATTCATACATCACCTCACTTTTAGGCATATAATGTCAACACTTCCATCAATCTAAAACAAATCCGTATTCTATCAGTCTGCTTTCAATAATAGCAATCCGCCATTCCAAAGTCAAGTAATAGCAGAGGCTTATGCTATGAAATATAGTTATGACAAATCATAACTGAAAAATCCGCAAAACCGCCCCTGCTCCTAATGCAGTCGAATATTAAACCTTTTCAAATCTCTCAACATCAATTACAAATATGGTCGCTCCGCCCACATCTATGGTAGTAGGTACCGCGCCGTAGCTTGAAACCGGCATACCGCTTGTCTGGGAATAAGGAAGATTGTATACTATCTGTTCCCTCTTTCCGGACTCCTTTATCACAATATCTATTACATCCTGTACCTTTTCTTCCTCTACACCTATTAAAAGAGTAGTATTTCCACGCCTTAAAAAGCCTCCGGTTGTGGCAAGCTTGGTAACTATGTAACCCCCTGCCGTAAGCGCCTCTGTAACAGAATCTCCGTCCTCACTATGGACTATTGCATAAATCATCTTCATAACACTACCCCCTTGCTTAATTTGCCTAAATTATTCCTGAAACAACTTACGAGCAATAATAACCAAGTCCCAGACCGAACCGTTACAGGCTGTCCAATCGTCTACTAAGAGGTCTGTGCATATTCGTTAATAATTTGGTCTGTTATCTGTCGATATCCTTAGTATAGATTATTTACTCGTCAAATTCAAGCAGAGCATAAAATCCTTTTTGCCTTTTTTCCATCTTTACAACTTTTCCTTCTCTGCTTTTCAGCGGTTCCGACAACGGAATG
>JBHADN010000035.1:0-7441 GCA_041855085.1 Catonella sp. | reverse complement strand
GCCTGAGAGTGAAAAGCTCTCCGAGAAGTTCAGCTCTATACTCCGTTCTATACCCACTTTAGGCAGGAGCAGAGTTAGAATTCCCTCTTCCTCGTCAAACGAACTCTGCACCTGCTCTTTCTTTCCGTCTACTGTAAGCACGGCATCATTCTTCTTAATGCTGTGTATTTCTACCGTAAATTTCCTTTGCTTCGGCAATAAGTCAGTATTCCCTGCTGCCTTCTCAATAGTAAGCTTGGCTTCCTCCCAGTCGAATCTTATTTCGGTAAAACAATACTCCCCATCTTTCACATAGCTTTCACTCTCTCCGTCATCCTCATAGAGCCTGAAGCTGCCGCTCGCTCCGCCGTAAACCCTGAGTGTCAACTCCTCCTGATTTTCAAGATAAGCCTCTCCGAAAAGCTTTTCCTGCATCGGTATTATCGCTCCCGCCCTCACAAGCACCGGTATACTCTCAAGCCCTCTATACAGGTTTATAACCCTGCCGCCTCTGTATATGAGTCCTGTAAAGAAATCATGATAAATCCCCTCCGGTATCCAGCTCTTAACCTTTCCCATTTTTAAAGAAGGGATTAAATCTGAGGTAATCGGCGTTACTATAAAGTCAGTTCCGAAAAGATATTCATTTTTAAATCCTCCGCCAAGGAAAAGCTGAACAGGATAGGCATCCTCTATTTCCGGATAATCATAATACATAGGAGAGATTAGAGGCCTGAACTCTTTATAGCTCAAATAATTCATTGTGTAAATATATGGGAGCAGTCTGTGCCTCAGCCTCAATGCCTCACTCATAGCCTGTCCCGCTTCCGTACCGAACCTATACGGTTCTTTTCCTCCAAAGACCGCCTTGGTACTGTGAAGCCTGTTTATAGGCGAAAATACTCCCAGTTGATACCATCTGACTTCCATTACCTCATTATTTTCTCCCAACATATGCCCGCCTATATCATGACTCCACCACGCATAACCTATGTTGGAGGCTGTGGCTGTAAAGTACGGCTGAAAATCCAACGAAGCCCAGCCTGTCACAGTATCCCCCGAAAATCCGATAGGGTATCTGTGAGAGCCGACTCCCGCATATCTTGAAAATGTCAGCTTTCGCCCTCCCCTTCTGCCGCTGTCCAGATAGTGATAATGGTTTAACAGCCAGAGCGGATCCAGATTTTTTATCTTGGTATGTCCCCCCTGCTGCCAGTCTATCCACCAAAAATCCACTCCCTCATCTTCCATAGGATGATGAAGCACATCAAAATATGCCCTCACAAACTTCGAATCCGTCATATCAAAGTTAATCGGCTCTTTACTGCTCCCGTCAACGCCCATAGCTTTTGCCATTTCTTCGTATGCATCTTCGTGCCCTCTTACACCGAGAGCCGGATGAACATTCAGCGAAACTCTCAGCCCTCTCCGTTTAAGCTCCGCCAAAAAACCTCTCGGATCGGGAAATAATTCCCTGTTCCATGTATATCCTGTCCAGCCGTCTCCGTACTCCTCGGCAATTTCAGTAAGATGCCAGTCCATATCTATTACCGATACCGAAAATGGAATTCTTTCCTTTTCAAACCTGTCAAAAAGCCCGAGATATTCCTCCGCCGTATAGGTATAATATCTGCTCCACCAGTTTCCCAATACAAACTTAGGCAGAAGCGGTGTTCCTCCCGTAATCCTGAAAAAATCCTTAAGACATCCCCTGTAATCATGCCCGTAGGCAAACAGGTAGATATCTATGCCCTCTGCCTCTCTTTCTTTTATCTCCCCATCCGCAAGCAGCAGACTTTCAGAATCGTCCAAAACGGAAAAACCGTCTTTAGACAATATTCCTTTTTCCAAAGCAACGGAACCGTCCACATTATCCAGAGTGCGTGCAGTTCCTAAAAGATTGCCCTCATCAGCCTTTCCATAGTGCCAAAAAGGAGAAAAACAGCCCTTGGTCTTCTTATGGAATACATTCAGACCGCCCGCCGAAAACTTTTTCTCGTCATAGGTTATCCTTATGCTCTCCGTGTCTATTGTAAGTCCGCTGTCAGTCCGGCTGCAGCCAAACGAAACCTTCCCTAAATCCCTGTTCAGCACTCTTTGACTGGCTTCATCCGTAAATTTCCCGAGGTCATTGTATTCAAACCTTATAAGTCTGTCAGTAATGCAGGTTATACGATATTTATCCCCGCTGACCACATTTCCGGCATCCGCCTTCTCTCTTATATCTTTCAATCTGAACTCTTCCATACATCCTCCCTTACAATGCCCGTATTAAAGCGTTTTTCACTTCCTGTGCTATAAACTTTTCTTAATCTATCCTTTTATCCCCGTCGACGCAAGTGACTCCTGTATCTGCTCCTTTGCCACCGAGTATACGGCAATGGCGGGCAGCACCACTATGGCTAATGCCGCAAACATCTTGGTATAATCATAGGTCAGTGACTGATTAAAAAACTGTAATGCCACCGGCAAGGTTCTTACCTTTTCAGATGCCGTCAACAAGGCTGCATAGAAAAATTCGTTCCAGTTGCCCAAAAACATCAGTATGCCTGCCGTGGAAAGTCCTGCCTTGGCTAACGGGAGATTTACGGAAACGAATGTTCTCATAAAGCCCGCTCCGTCAATTTTAGCCGCTTCGTCAAGCTCTTTCGGAACTGCCATAAACGCAGACTTCAATACAAATATTGACATAGCTATCCCGCTGCCTACATATACAAGCCCCAAACCTATTTTTTTATCATAAAGATTTAATGAATTTATCAGCGAAAATATAGGACCTGCCTTTGCATGCCCCGGTACCAGCATAGTTATGGTAAACAGAGCAAACAACAGATTTCTTCCCGGGAAGCTGAATTTCGCCAGCACATAAGCCGCCATTGCAAAAAATATAAGCGAAACTACTGTTGAAAAAAAAGAAACCGTAAACGAATTCACAAAGTACGCAAAGAAATCGTATTTTTCAAACAGATATGAATACACTTCTTTAGCGGTTTCAATGCCTGACGGAAGAGTGAACGGCCCTTCCAGTATTTCCGCATTTGTCTTAAAGGATGACAGCACCACCCATAAAATCGGAAATACGCTCAGGATGATTATGACAAGCTCAGTTCCGTACATCAAAATATATTTAAGTGTTTTATTGATACTTTTCATAACTCCCTCCCATCAATAAACCGGACTGTTCATGCGAAATGCCTTTGTTATGGCAAAAAGCACCAAAAGCCCCATAAGAAACATTATAACTCCTATAGTATTGGCAAAGCCGTATCTATAGTCCGTAATTGCTCTTACCAGAAGCACCGACAGACTCATGGTATCATCTCCCGGACCTCCTGCGGTTGTGAGGGCTATAGCCTCATACATGGAAATTCTGGAAGTTATGGAGCACAACAGGGCAGTTCCTATGGAAATTCTGCACATAGGCAGCTCCACATATCTTATAAGTCTAAGACCTCCCGCTCCGTCAAGCCTCGCCGCCTCTATTACCTCCTTCGGTATGCTGTAGAGGTCATTTAACACAATCAGGGTTACTATTACGGCATAAAACAGCCATGTAAATGTAACCGCCCAAAACGCGTACGGACTTTGAAAGAACCATTGCACGGAAAAATCCTTGTTGACGGTTCGTATGGCAGTATTTAAAATACCCATCTGGTCATTGAAAATAAACCTGTATATCAATGCCCAGGCTGCACCGGAAATTATATTCGGTATCATAAACACGGTAAGTGTAAACTTATGTCCGAACGGCTTTTGAAATATTACAAATGCCGCCAAAACTCCAAAGCCTGTATGCAATGTCATTGCAATAAGCGACCACAGTATCAGGTTTCTTATGGATGCGCCTGACGCGCTGTTCGTAAAAACCCTTATGTAATTTTGAATTCCGTTAAATTCAGGCTGATTAAACCCGTCCCACTTTGTAAAGGATGTAGCAAACATTACAAAAATAGGCTGTACATAAAACATAACAAAAATAACTATTGTTGGAAGAAGAAATGCATAAATCCATATCAGTTTTCTTACTTTTTCACTTTTTATTTTCTTAGTATTCATAATTTCCTCCGGCATATATACTGCCGCTATAAGCCGCACTTTCATCTTTTAAGCCTGTTCCTGCCCGTTAAAAATATAATCAAAGAAAAGGGAGCAAGTCTGCACCCCCTCCCCTTTCTTTATATCTGACTGTTGCTAGTTCTCTGCCGCTTCCTTTGACTTGGTCGTAAGTATATTGCAAAACTCTTCCGCCGACATATCCCCGTTTACATACTGAACAAGCGTGGTTCCGAAAATGCTGTTGGCTACGGAGTCAACCATAATGCTTGCAAGTGCGGGAACTATCGTAGTGTCCTTTGTAAGAAGTTCCGCCTGCTGCCTTACCAGAGGCTTCTCGCTCAATGCCTGCTTGAAGTTGTCGCTGTATGTAAGGTTCGGTACCTGACAGCCCTCTGTGAGAGCAAAAGTTTCCAGCTCTTCTTTAGAATATATAAATTTAAGGAACTCAAAAGCTGCTTCTCTCTCCTTATCCGTACCGCCGTTTGTTACCATCCATCTTCCAAAGGTGGCAGTGTTGCAAATAGCCACATTGCCCGGATAGTAATCCGCTCTTACTGTAGCGCCGTCAAAATCTCCCGACCAATTCTTTGCCGACTCCTTTACAAATTCCGAATTCATCCATGAACCGTTGGCTATAACTGCCGCCTTGTTTGACATAAATGTATTTGCCGCATCCGCATAGGCTGCTCCTACCGAGCTTGATGCCGCCGATGCCGCCCAGATTTCCTTAAGCTTTGCAACCGCGTTTATAAAAGGAGCCTGATTAAAGTCAAGACACTTCGTTCCTTCATACGATTTTAAGAGCTCCGCTCCTCCATCCTCATTTGCAATCAAAGAAGTCAAAAACAGCATAGATGTCCATGCATTTTCTACCGTCTGGAATGCTATTTTATTGTCACCGAGCGAAGCTGCAAACTCGTCAACAGTCATCTGTGACACATTCTTTGCAGGCTTATACAGCGCTTCGTTGTAAAATAATCCTATATTTGAGAGGGTTACCGTAGGTACTGATACAATATCCCCATTTTCCTGAGTGCTGAACTTAAGTGACTCCTCTACCAAAAGTTCTTTAATCTGCGGATTTTTTTCAAAAAAGTCATTCATCGGATAATACAGCTTGCTTGGAATCATAACATTTTCAACCCACTCCGTTGTCGGTGTCTGTATCAATGCCGGTAAGGTCTTGGACTGCGCCAACTGGCTCATCTTATCTGAATAGGTCGCCTCAACCACTTCCTCAAGCTTAATCTGATACTTTCCCTTATTGGCGGTATTAAATCTCTCTACTGCCGGCTCAAAGTAAACTGCACCTACATTTTCCCCGACAAAAAATGTCGGTATTGTCAGTACAATCTCGCCGGAAGTTGCGGATGCGGTTGTTCCGCTTGAAGCGGTGCTTCCCGATGTGCCGCTTCCCGTCTTGGCACAGCCTATCAAGCCCGCAGCCATAGTAAAAGCAAGAAACATTGAAACAATTCTTTTTTTCATAAGACTTCCTCCCTTGATTAAAGTTTTACTTAGTACATAGCTAACTACCTTGGTAATATTATACACCCAAATCGTTTTGGATTTCAAGCATTTTATCTATTTTTTAGTCTATCTACAGGTTCTGCCTTATTTTTTACGGCATAAACTATATTCTCAAGCCTTATTTATCTTCCTCCTCTATCCGTGGAATTTCTTTTCTGAATCAGATATTTCGCCTCAATCCACTCGTCCACTTCCTTACCGTCCAGTAAATCAAAAATCGCATCGGCACAGGCAACACCCATTTCATACGGATATTGCTTTACACTTGTAATACCCCTGCCGACATACCGGGTTATCGGATAATCGTCAAAACCTGCAACAGCCACCTCTCCGGGAACACTTATTCCCAGCTTTTCCATACCCTCAAAAGCGCCTATAGCCATATTGTCGCTTGCGCAAAAAAATGCATCTATTTCAGGATAGTTCCTCTTTAGTTTTATAGAAACATCCGTAGAGATTTTATAATCAAAATCACAGGGCACAATCCATTCTTCCCTTATCGTGATGCCATGCTTTTTAAGTGCCGCTCTGTAGCCCGCTTCCCTGAGCTTCGACACCTGAGCCACATCTCTTCCGGAAATCATTGCAATATTCCTGCATCCCTGCTCTATAAGGTGCTCCACCATTTCAAACGAGGCTCTTTCATTGTCTATCGACACCTCTCTGAGATTTTTACCCGCAAGCTCTACATCTACTAAAATACAGGGTATATCACTTTGCGGTATCTCCGAAAAATACGGCATATCTGTAGCCAGACCGTACACCGCCACTCCCGAAACATTTTTCTTTAAACACAACCTGTTAAATGAAAGCGCCATCTGGTCGGAAACCGGAGCCGTAAGTATTTCAAACTCGCAGCCTCTCTCTTCAGTAACCGAGTAGATGCCGCTCATCAGCCCGAAGGTAATTCCGCTCAAATCATTTGCAGGCAGTTTTCCCGCAATCATAAATGCTATCGTTTTTTTGTTTTTTCCTTTTAATGCCCTGCTGTTCTCATTCGGAATGTAGTTCAGCTTTTCGGCGATTTCCACAATCTTGCTTCTTGTATTCTCATTGACATCCCCATGTCCGTTCAGAGCATGTGAAACTGTAGTTGTGGAAACATTTGCCGCCTTAGCCACATCTCTTATTGTAGTTCTCTTACCCATTACCTCTCCCTTATATTTATCAGAACTGTCCTTCATTTTACTCCGATAAATTTCAATATATCTTTCGGGGATAAGCCCCCTGCTCATTATTTTACCACATTTCGGGATTATTTTTCCACAACAAAACCCGATTATCCGCAAACTACGAAATTATATAGACAACAGATGTGGAAAACCTTCTTTTAAAATGCTATAATGTACCGTATACATTGCAAACGGAAAGGAAATACATTTATGAAGCACCTCCTACTTCACGGTCTGGGACAGACTTCTTCAAGCTGGGATAAGGTTATCAGTTCGACAGAATGGCAGCCGGACTGTGATTGCCCGAATCTTTTTGACCTGCTTAAAGGAAAGGAGATTAACTACAGTAATCTGTACGGCGCTTTTTCAGACTACTGTAAGTCATTCAGCGAACCTTTCGGAATATGCGGGCTTTCTCTTGGCGGGATGTTGGCACTTAATTATGCCGCATGTAATCCTGAAAATCTTAAATATCTGGTACTTATCGGCACTCAGCACTCCATTCCGAAAAACTTGATGAAATTTCAAAATCTGATTTTTCGTTTTCTGCCCGGAAGCACATTTGCCAAAATGGGGCTTACAAAGAACGAGGTCATAGGTCTTACAAACTCAATGACGGAACTTAATTTTAAAAACGACCTGAGCAGGATAAACTGCCCCGCTCTCATAGTTTGCGGAGAGAAAGACAGGGCAAATCTTAATGC
>JBHADN010000034.1:0-5410 GCA_041855085.1 Catonella sp. | reverse complement strand
CTGAAACTTCACTATATCCGCACCCGCTGCCGCCGCTTCCGCCACCATTTCCAGAGCAAGCTCAAGACTGCCGTTGTGATTTACTCCCGCCTCCGCTATTATGGTTATATGTGACATCCTGCTCCTCTTTTCTCTTTTAAGATAGTAATCGCCGCCCTAATGGTGCATAAGACACTCCGTCATAGCCACATCAAAAACCGGTATATTAAGTCTTTCTTTCACTTCTTTTCGTTCTCCGTAGGAGTCGTCTATAAAAATCGGATTAAGCTTACTGTCTATGCACTCGCTTTTTTTCTCTCCGGCTTTTAAGTGAAAAATCTCGTCAAACAGGGCTTTTATCCTGTATTCTTCCAACAGCGGCATCAGCTCTCCCTTATGCCTTGTTATAAGAAAAATTTTTTTGCTTTCATTTAAGCATTGATATAAAAATGCAACCAGACTCAAGTTTACACCGCCATCACACACCAGAGTGTCGTCAAAGTCCACATAGACCGAATCGTACTCCAGTTCTATCCTGTAAGAATTGCAGAGCGCCCTGTCAAGCTCAATCTCATAGTCATTTATCAACACTTCCTCTATGTCTATTCCCATGTGTGTGAAGAGCGTAAGCAGGGGCAGATTTACTCCTATATTTCTTGTGATTGCCGAAGCTCCCGCTATTCTGCCCGCCACTTCCAGCAGTTTCAACTCTCCGCAGTCAGCCTCTCTCATCTGAAAGAACCAGCCTCCCCTTTGCCCGAGCTTTTCATTTATTCGTTTTGCATACTCTGTAAACTTTCTGTCAGCCTCAGCATCTATAAATTCCGCATTTACACTTATTCCCGACTTTATCCTGTTTCTTATCCGCGCTCTTGCAAATATAAGCTCTCCTTCAAGATTGGTAAAACAGTCTACGGTATACTCTCTGCCGCCCAGATACTCCATTACAAGACAGCCATCAAGTCTGCCGCTCTCTCTCAGGCGTATATATTCCTCTTTTGTATCTATCCTATTTGCCCCTGCCGAGCCTTGCCCTATGTCAGGCTTTACAAATACGGGATAATTTTCGGGCAGCTCCTCTTTCTCGTAAAGCCTCGGAACGGGTACAACTCTCTTAAGCCTGCTGTATGTTTTACTCTTTACTCTGACTATCTCCGCCGTTTCAGTTTCGGGAGCCGCCACTAACGGCTCAAGCTCATCTCTGTACCTTGCAAATACTGTAAGCACTCCGTCCATAGCCGGATAAATTATGTCGAAGCCGTATTCCTTTATTATGCGGTTGAACTCTCGTATATCCTCTCTGCTGCTGCTGTCGGTTATAAAAGGCAGATTTGTTACCAGATTTTTGTATACGAAATGCCCGTGGTCATAGCCGGAGCTTCCTCCGTAAAGTTCAAAGTGTGTGGAATATTTTACGGAATTGTATATCTCAAAAGCAATTTCCGTACCGCAGGGATAGACAAGGACTTTCTTTTTCATCAGCCACCTCTGTTTGATATACATCAGCCTTTAGCCAAGGTATTTCTCATTTTTTCCAGTTCTTCAAGCTCCCCCATATCCAGCCATGCATTCTCGCTTATAGGGAAGATTCCTATATTTTCCCCCTCCGCTTTTAGCCTTTCTATGATTTCAGGGAAGTCTATGCGGAGATTTTCGGGTATTTTCCCCATTACCTCCGGCTCTACTATGTAACAGCCCGTATTGGTAAAAAATGAAAGTTCCGGCTTTTCCGAAAAGCTCAGAAGTCCGCCGCCCTCTCCTATATTTACCACGCCATACGGTATTTTAAATGTTTTCAGCGAGCAGATTATGGTTATGAGGTTTTTGTTTTCTTTATGGAATTTATAAATCTTGCTCATATCTTCATTTATGAGTATATCGCAGTTTGTAAGTATAAACGCTTCGCTAAGCTTTCCTTTTAAGAGCCTCACTCCGCCCCCCGTTCCGAGGGGTTCCGGCTCATCTATGTATTTTATGCTGTAATCTCTCTCTATCTCGTTGAAGTATGCCTTAATCATATTCTTTTTATGGTTCAATATGAGATAAAAATCATAAATGCCGTATTCTCTGAATCTGTCTATAACAATCTCGGCTATGGGCAGTTCCCCTATGGGGATAAGCGGCTTCGGAAGTATCTTCGTATACGGATACAGTCGTTTCCCCTGTCCTCCCGCCATAATCACAACGGGGATATTCAAGGTGTTTTTCCAGACCGGCACCGACTTTTCATTCCAAAAGACTATGTCTATGACACGCAGTTCTTCATCTACTATAGGTACCGCCTCTATGCTTTTTTCTTTTATAAATCCCAGAGCTGCCTCTCTGGTAGCACGCACAAGATATTTAGGTGAATAGTTTGCTATATTTTTAACACTCTCCTTAAGGCTTCCGCCACCGAGTATCCATCGCCTTATATCTCCGTCCGTAAGGGATGCCGCAAGCTTTCCATCCTTTTCTATAAACAGCACCTTTAAGGCGAGCTTTCCGAGATATTCCATCGCCCGAATTATTTTTTCATTCTCGTCAATAAAAAAATCCTTGATTTTCATAGTGCCTCCTGCGCAAGAAATTCTTCCGCCCTCTTGTCCCAGCTTAAAAAAGCTTCTGCCCGTTCTCTGCCTTTTTTTGCCATTTTTTCAGCCGATTTTTCATCGGCAAGCAGCCTTTTTATGATGAGCGGCAATTCTTCTATGTGTGACAGCCGGTATTCCGCAAAACTCTCTCCCTCTCCCTCCGTAAAGCCGTCTGTATGGTCGGTTACAAGCACAGCCCCCGAAAGCATAATATTTGCCATACGCTCGGTAACTCCCGCCTTGTGCCATGTCATAAAGTTTAGTGAAAGCTTGGAGTTTCGGTATACACACAGACTTTTTTCCGCAGGAATATCTTCATGTATACGCAGATTTTTGTGCTTTGCAAAAGGAGCTTTTTCAAAGCTCTTCCCAAATACATCAAGCTCTATATCTGCCGCAAGTATTGTTTCTACAGCTTTTTCTCTAAAATAAAAAGAAGCGGCATACAGTACATTTCTGATGATGCGCAATACCCTGACATATTCAACCCTGTTTAACTGTATATTTCTGCTCTCCAGCACCTCATCAAAACCTGCCTCTAACGTAAGGCAAGGCTTGTCTTTTAACAGCTCAAACAGTTCAAGTGCAAGATCTCTTTTATCCGTTTCATAGCCGCTTATTTCCGCCAAGACCTCTCTGTAATCGCCGTAGCTTCCAAGAAAACTCAGCGCGTATTTTCTGTCGGTAAAGCTTATATCTGCATCGGTTGCAGCTTGTGCCATTCCTCCCGGAGGCAGTATGAGCGCCCTTTGTTCATAGTATTTTTCAAGGAAATTTTTGTAGTTTATATCATGTGTAAGTATGGTATAGTCCTTTGCCTTATAGCCCAGATGGTTGTCAAAGCATATCGGAGCATCGAATAAAAAGTTATACTTGGGAGCATTTATATTGTCAGCGAAGTAACTTATGCCGTCTTTCATTTTTACTGAAAACAGGTAGGTCTGAAAGCCCACAACAGCCTTAAATTCCGCGCCGCTGTACCTTACTATCTCTTTCCAGTCCTCCTCGTCCACATCAAAAAACAGAGTTTGATAACCCTTCTTCTCCACTGCTTTTGCAAATTCATCCGCAAAGGTATTCAGCACATTGTAGCAGGGATCATTTCCCTTAAATATAAGTATGGGCTTTGTACATCTGTCGAGCTTAATGTAACTCTCGCCTCCCGATATAAATTCCTCCAGAATGCCGACTATCTCATCTTTCAGCCCTGTCTTTTCCGCCTCCGCTATGATATTTTCAAGCACCGGATTAAAAAGCTCCGCCTCTATAAGCCTTTCCTTATACTTTGCCGCAATATAGCAATCGGTTTTTAAGCCCTCCGCCACATCTGAAACGGGGCTTGCTTCCATTTTTATATACTCTGTATCCTCTTTTTCGTCAGCAAAGGCTATACCGGAAAATTCCGCAATCCTGAGCATGAGCTCATAGTTCCTTTTTTCAGCCAGTGCGGTATTTATACCTCCTGCCTTCCTTACCATATCGGCGGGTATGTACAACTCTCTCTCACAAAGCCTCTCATCAAGGAGAAGCTCAAAAAAGTTATAGCCTGCCGCATCACACCTGATATATGTACCCACACTCTCTCCTCTCGTAAGCTCGTCCCGATAAAGCATTAGTGCATATTGGAAATATCAACTATTTTTCCGCCTATTCTTGCTCTCTTTGCCCATCTGCCCCACTTGTAGAATATTGCGGTAATAACCGCACCCATTACCCAGGCAATTACCAGAGAAACATACACCGAGGCGGGATCTCCGTTCGGATTCGCCTCCGTCCTTGTAAGGTAAGCCATACCGTATGCAACGGGAAGCCTTATAAGGGTGGTGGTTATAAGCGCTATCCACATAGGCGTCAGGGTGTCGCCCGCTCCCCTCATAGTTCCTGAAAGTATCTGGTTTACTGCAAAAGCAATATAGCCTACTCCCAGGATTATCATCATCTTATAGCTTACATCTATTACCTCTTTTGTATCCGTAAACATTCCCATCATATATTTGCCGAAAATAAGGATGATTCCTACCAGTACCACAGAGGTTGAAACGCCTATTTTAAGCCCTTCTCGCGTTCCCTGTCTTACTCTGTCTATTTTCAGCGCACCTACATTTTGCCCTGCGAAGGTGGTCATTGCATTTCCGAATGTGAAATTCGGTAAAATAGCAAATCCGTCTACCCTCATTATTACCGTAGCTGTTGCAACAAACAGCGAGCCGAAGCTGTTTGTAAGTCTTTGAACCATTACCGCAGCCAAAGCAAAAAGAGCCTGATTTATACCTACGGGTATGCCGAGGCGTATGAGCTGCTTTGAGAGCGCCCTGTCAAGAGTAAAGGCTTTTTTATCCAGTTTTATCAAGTCTTTCATCTTCAGCATTCTGCGGTAGCAAAGCAGGGCTGAGATAATCTGAGAGATAATGGTCGCATAAGCCGCTCCCGCTATTCCCATTTTCATAGGCCCTACAAAGAGTATGTCTAAAACTATGTTTACAACGGTACATACTATGAGGAATACCAACGGCATGATGGAGTCGCCCATTCCCCTCAAAAGTCCCGATAAAATATTGTAATAGCTTGTTCCCATTATTCCCAGACAGCTAATCATAGTATAGGTCACAGCCATGTCTATTATATTTTCGGGCGTCTGAAGAATTTCCATAAAAGACCTTAAAAAAAGTGCTCCGACAATCATGATGGCTAAGCTCGCTATAAAATTCAAAATTATGGCGTTTCCGATGGTCTGAGATAATCTCTCGCTGTCCTTTGCGCCGTAGTACTGCGATACCAGTATACCCGCACCTACTGAAATTCCTATAAAAAGCACCATAATAAGAAAGATGATTGCTCCGCTCGCTCCTATTGCGGCG
>JBHADN010000033.1:0-3548 GCA_041855085.1 Catonella sp. | reverse complement strand
GATAAGGTAACAAATGAGATTTTTGCAAATGAAAACTCGTATGTGTTGAAAGTTTCTGCCGATGCCGACGGAAAAGTAGAGAGCGGATCTCCGATATACAAGCTTATTACCGATGAAAACTGGCAGGTTGCAGTTCCCATATCGGGAAGACAGAAGGATTTGCTCACCGATATGAGTTATGTGGATGTTTTAATAGACAATAAAAAATTTACGGCAAGGGCTGCCGTCGAGGTTATTACCAATGGGGCTGAGGATTATCTGGTGCTTACATTTTATAACTACATGGTAAACTATGCAGATAAGCGATTTGTGAACATCAATATTACCCTAAAAAGCATAAGCGGACTGAAAATTCCCAAATCTTCAGTTGTAGAGAAGCCTGTATTTGAAATACCGTACAGATATTTTATGTATGGAGGCGGAAAAAATACGGGAGGCTTTACAAGGATAACCACTAACAACAAAAATGAAACGGTTTCACAGAGAGTAGAGATGGATATTTGCTATATAGACAGAGAAAATGAGCTTATATATGTGGTGAATGACGGCGAGCTTAAGGCGGGAGATGTAATCATCGGAGAAAACAGCACGGAAACCTTTGTACTCAGCAAGACCAAAAATTTAAAGGGAGTCTATAATATAAATAAAGGCTATCCGAGATTTAAGCATGTCGAACCTATAACCGATATAATAAACAATGAGAACAGCGAATACTATCTCATACCGGAGGACAAGGGCTATTATATACATGAGTACGATAATATAGTATTGAATGCTGCCAAACTGTTTGAGGAGTAATAATGAATATCAGAGAAAACTTGGAAAATGTCGAACTTAGAATAAAAGCTGCCTGTGAAAGAGCGGGAAGAAAGAGAGATGAAATCGAGCTTATAGCGGTAAGCAAGACAAAGCCTGTCGAATATATTAAAGAAGCCATAGCACTTGGAGTGCGAAGCTTTGGAGAAAACAAGGTGCAGGAGCTGAAGGAAAAAACGGAGCGTATTGAGGATGCTGTAAAATGGCATCTTATAGGGCACTTACAGACAAATAAGGTTAAATATGCAGTAGGAAGAGCTTCTCTGATACATTCTCTTGAAAATCTCAGGCTTGCCGAGGCTATTGAGAAAGAGGCGGTTAAAAGAAATACAAGCGTGCCCGTGCTTATAGAGGTAAATCAGGCAAAGGAAGAGTCAAAGTTCGGGATTTTACCTGAAGAAGTTGAGAAATTTGTAAGAGAAGTATCCGCCTATCCGCATATAGAGATAAAGGGGCTTATGACGGTAGCTCCTTATACTGAAATTCCGGAAACAAACAGGGTGTATTTTAGGGAGCTGCGCAAAATAATGGTTGACTTGAATAGCAAAAACATAGATAATATTAACATGAATATACTTTCTATGGGTATGACGGGCGACTATGAGGTTGCGATAGAAGAAGGAGCAACTATGATCAGGGTTGGTACGGGAATTTTTGGCGACAGAGATTACCCGGGCAATAAATAGGAGATAAAGATATTATGTTTAATGGATTGTTTGATAAGTTCAGACTTGGTGACGGGTTTGATTATGACGATGACGACGAGGAAGAAGAGATAGTGGAGAAACCGCGCAGCCGTCAGGAAAAGACTGCAAGGAAAGAAAGCTACAATGATGCTTATGAAGAAGAGTATCAGCCGGCTGTTTTAGACAGAAAGAAGAAGACTCAGAAAGAGGAAAAGACGGGAAAGATAGTTTCCATAAGAAGAAGTGCTGCAGCGGATTTGGAGGTCTGTGTTGTAAAGCCGAAAGGGTTTGAAGATGTTCAGGACATAAGTGACAAGCTGCTTGCCGGTTCCGCCGTTGCCCTTAACATAGAGGGTATAGATACTGCGGAAGCACAGCGCATAGTCGATTTCGTTTTTGGAACTATTCACGCAATAAACGGTAAATATAAGTATGTGTCCAGGTATGTTCACATGTTTTCTCCGGAGAGCATAGACCTTTCAGGAGAGAATGAGGAAGAACTTATGGATACGATTTTTGAAGTACCGCTTATCAATAAAGATTTTTAATATATATGGATAAAGAAGAAAATATTATGCTGAGGCATCTGCTGGACCTTGAAAAAGCGGCTAATACAAAGGATATAACTATTTTTTCGGACTTTCTTAATGTAAGAGAGGTATATATTTTAAAGAGAAACCTTCCAAGAGGAAGGTTCTTCCTTTTTGGAGGAGCGGACGAGGCGGAGAGAGTTATGGCGTGCTTTCCGGCTTCGTATGAAGATTTGGAAAGTATTTTATTTCCTATAAGCTGCATATCTATAAAGGTTAAAGGTGCAAAATTTGAGAAAACCTCGCTGAGCCACAGAGATTTTTTGGGAGCTGTACTGGGTATAGGCATTGACAGAAAGCTTATAGGAGATATCTATGTAGAGTCGGAGAAGGGAAATACGGAGGGGGCTTTTGTATTTTGTCAGAGTAAGATAGCCGACTTTATAATCAGCGAGTTGAGGCTTGTAGGAAGGGCACCTGTGGAATGTATCCCAGTACCGCTTGCCGAAGCGGTCATGCATAGAAAAATAAATGAAAAGAAATATACCGTACCCTCTCTCAGGCTTGATGTGGTAGCAGGAGAGGCTTTTAATCTCTCCAGGAGTAAGATAAAGTCGCTTATAGACGGGAAAAAAGTATCCTTAAATGCGGCGGAGGCGGATTCAAGCCACTATCAGCTTGTGCAGGGAGATATAGTTTCAGTCAAAGGCTTCGGCAAATTTATTTTTAACGGGAGTTTGGGGTATACAAAGAAAGAGAGAATACAGATAAGCATAGGACTGTACAAATGACTGTGTTGGAAAACCGTGTTTTTTGTGCTATACTCTAGAAGTAACATTTTTGCTGATAACTTTTAATAAAAATCGGAGGTTTGCCATGATACCAAGTGATATTAGAAACAGGGTGCTGAAGTCAGGCATTGGATATAAGAAAAATGATACTGATGAATTTATACTTGAAATTTATGATGAATTTGAAAAACTCTACAGGGAAAATGTGGAGTTAAGAGAAAAAGTAAATATTTTAAACGACGGGCTGCAGTATTATAAGACCATCGAAAAAACCTTGCAAAAGGCACTGGTGCTTGCTCAGAAGGCCTCTGATGAAAATCAGGCGGATGCATTAAAGAGGGCAGAAACTATTGAAAGACGGGCTCATGTCAGGGCTGAAGAGGTTCTTACCGCCGCCAAAGCAAATCTGGATAAGATATATACTCAGGCGGACGAGTTAAACCGCAGATTTGAATTATATAAGGCGCAGATAAAGAGTATAGTTTCAACACAGATGGAACTGCTTGAAAGCGACACCTACAATGTGAGCATAAACGATTTGGAGGGATACCTAAGGCTAAAAAGCTCACTTGAAAATGTAGAAGAACCTAAGGAAGTCGGAGAATCTAAGAGAGTTGCAGAGCCTGAAGTTTTGGAGGAAGAAACTGTAAGCCGCAGGGGCTTTGGCGGAATTGCAGCTAAAAATGAAGATGAGCTTATAAATGAAACTGAATTTATAACTGAAG
>JBHADN010000032.1:0-3316 GCA_041855085.1 Catonella sp. | reverse complement strand
TGTGGCGGAAACTCTGCTGGGAAGAGGAGAATTAAAGGATATAAGCGAGGCTTCCTGGCAAAATCAGATAATACTGCCCGGACAGGATGTAATCGTTACGGGAAAGATAGGCAGAGCGGGGCTTGTTAAGCTTTTCAGAGAAAAAAGAGGAGAGTTTGAAAAGGCATTTCCGAAGATTTATATTGAGAGAATCGGCAGCAAATTTGCAGACAGACTGCCTTTTATAGAAACAGAAACGGCATTGTTTTACGGAGTAACGGCAATGTATCCTTGCGGAAGCGGCGGAATACTCGCGGGGTTGTGGAATTTGGGAAGATACGAAGGAGCAGGCATGGAAATAGAAGCCGACAGGCTGTACTGCGAGCAGGAGGTTGTGGAAACCGCCGAGTATTTTGACCTGGATCCTTTGAAGATGGACTCGGAGGGCGTATATATTTTAACAAGCTTTATGGGAGAGGAATTGGTATATGCGCTCAGAAAAGCGGGTATAGATGCGGTAAGTGCAGGAAAGGTTATAAAGGATAAGAAAAGAGTTATCAGGTTTAACGAGGAAGAGAGGTTCATAGACTCGCCGCGCTATATATAGCGGTATTGTGGAATACATAACACAATTTGTGAATATTTTGAACAGGATATACTTTTTACTTGTTGAAATGCGGATATTATAGTATTATATAGTTATTAAACTTGAGAGGATTTAGCATGGATAATAAAACGCTTAGACATGAGATACTTAAGGCAATAGAGAAAAACAGCAGGCTTTCGGACAGAGATCTTGCCGCTATGCTGGGAGTGGAAGAAGAAGTGGTGAGTGCGGAGATTAAGGCGCTTGAGATAGACAGAGTAATATACGGATACCCTACTTTTATAGACTGGGATAAGGTTGAGGAATCGGAGAGGGTAACGGCGCTTATAGAGGTCAAGGTAGCCCCTAAGAGAGATGTGGGGTTTGACTTTATGGCAAAGCGCATTTACAGATTTGAAGAGGTTTCTTATGTGTATCTCATGTCCGCGGACTATGACCTTATGGTCATAGTAGAGGGCAAGAGCATAAAGGATGTGGCGAAGTTCGTACACAGCAAGCTCTCTCCTTTGGAGTCCGTAATAAGTACGGAAACTCATTTTGTGCTTAAAAAATATAAAGAGCATGGGCTCAGCCACATGGAAGAAGAAAAAGATGAAAGGGAGTTAATTACACCTTGAGAGAAATATTAAATAGGGCAGTGCAGAATATTAAGCCGTCAGGCATAAGAAAGTTTTTTGACATAGTGAGTGAGATGAAGGATGCGATTTCTCTCGGAGTGGGAGAGCCGGATTTTCAAACACCGTGGCATATAAGGGAAGAGGGCATATATTCGCTTGAAAGGGGTAAGACTCATTATACTTCCAATACGGGACTTAAGGAGCTTAGAGAAACTATTTCAAGGTATGTGAAAAGAAAGTATAATCTCCATTATGATGCGGCAAAGGAGATTATAGTTACAGTAGGAGGCAGCGAGGCGATAGATATAGCGCTGAGAGCTATGCTTGATCCGGGGGACGAGGTGCTTATACCTGAGCCCTGTTATGTATCCTATCTGCCTTGTACCGAGCTTGCGGGCGGAACTCCCGTGAGCATACCGTTAAAGGTTGAAAATGAATTTAAGCTTACCGTAAAGGAGCTGGAGGATGCATACACCCCTAAGGCGAAGGTGCTTATAATGCCTTTCCCTAACAATCCTACGGGTGCGATAATGACAAAAGAGGAACTTGCGCCTATAGTGGATTTTGTTATAGAAAAAGACCTTTTTGTAATAAGTGACGAGATTTATGCCGAGCTTACCTACAAGGGAGAACATGTTTCTATAGCGTCTTTTGCGGGGATGAAGGAAAGAACTATATATATAAACGGATTTTCAAAGGCATTTGCCATGACAGGTTGGAGAATGGGCTACACTGCAGGACCTGAGAGGGTTATAGCGCAGATGTTGAAAATACATCAGTTTGCGATAATGTGTGCTCCTACAACCAGTCAGTATGCGGCGATTGAAGCGCTTGACAATGGGGATGCGGATGTTGCGGAGATGAAAGAAGCATATAACCAGAGGCGCAGATATCTGCTCTCCGAATTTAGAAGAATCGGCATAGACTGCTTTGAGCCTTTCGGAGCATTCTATATATTTCCTTGCATAAAGGGCTTCGGTATGACAAGCGAGGAATTTGCCACAAGACTTTTAGAGGAGGAAAAGCTCGCCGTAGTGCCGGGAACTGCTTTCGGCGATTGCGGAGAGGGATTTATCAGAATTTCCTATGCCTATTCAATTGATAATTTGAAGCTTGCGATGTCCAGAATAGAGAATTTTGCAAATAAATATTTGAAAAGATAAGTTGGAGGTAAGTAAATGGCAGGACTTAGTGTTGAATATATAAATCCGTTTCTTGCAGCGGCGACTACCATACTTAAGCAGGCCTGCATGATTGATACGGCAATAGGCAGACCGGGGCTTAAGGATATGAAATTTACCGCAGACTCAATCATAATCATAGTGGGAATTACAGGAGATATGAGAGGTCAGGTAATCATAGAGTTTACTAACGAGGTGGCGTGTGAGATAGCAGGGAAAATGATGATGCAGGGGCCGCTTCCGGAACTGGGGGAGATGGGAAACAGCGCGATATGTGAGCTTGGCAATATGATACTGGGAAACACCGCTACCCTGTTTTCATCAAACGGAATCGGCATAGATATAACTCCGCCGACAGTTTGCAGCGGAAATGCGAGTTTTGCCACGGCATTTACAAAAAACCTTTGTATACCTTTGTCTTACGAGGGAAGTAAGACGATAAATTTTAATATAGCTATTACGAGTGACTGATGATGAATATTGTTTTGCTTGAGCCGGAAATTCCGGCAAATACGGGTAACATAGGGAGAACCTGTGTTGCCACGGGAACTTCGCTCCACCTTATAAAACCGCTTGGATTTGAAATTTCCGACAAGCAGATAAGGAGAGCCGGTATGGATTATTGGTATGACATCGACTTGCACATATATGAAAGCTTTGAGGACTTTTTGGCGGCAAACGGAAATGCCAGAATATTTATGGCTACTACAAAGGCAAAGCAGGTGTATTCGGATGTAACTTATAATGACGGCGATTTTATTATGTTCGGGAAGGAAAGTGCAGGGATTCCGGAGGAAATACTTGTAAGGTATGAAGATACGGCTATAAGAATACCTATGGTGGGCGAGATACGGTCTTTAAACCTTTCAAATTCCGTAGCGATAGTGCTGTATGAAGCGCTTAGGCAGGGAAACTTTGAAGGGATGAAGCTT
>JBHADN010000031.1:0-3147 GCA_041855085.1 Catonella sp. | reverse complement strand
TATTTCTTTTTTCTCTTCAAAATATATGACTGAAAGCTCCGGTATTTCTTCCTCTATTTCCTGCAGTTTAGGCATAAAGCTGTGCGGTGTAACTCCGTCCGGAAGTATAAGTCTGTAGCTTATAACCTGTTTTATATAGCTCTCCGCTCTAATTCCCGAAAGCTCTCCCAGTCCCTCTCCCGCCTTAACCGCTTTAATTCCCGACAATGCGCATATTTCTCCTGCCTCCACCCTGTCGCGGTTTTCATACTTTTCGCCGGAGTATACTCTTATTCCGGTTATTTTCTCCTCTCCTATCTGCTCTCTTACAGAAAGGCTTCCCCCGGTAACTTTTATATGTGTAAGTCTTCCCACCGCCGCATCCCTCGTTATCTTAAATACTCTGGCTGAAAACTTATCTGTATACTTCTGTACAGACACAAGCCCTGCAAACCTTTCAAGAAAGTCGCTTACTCCCTCATTTTTCAGGGCTGAACCGAAAAATAGCGGAAAAAATCTGCGTTTTTTTATAAGCGTTTTCATCTCCCGTTCGGTCACTTTTCCGCTTTCAAGATAATTCTCAAGCACGCTTTCATCACATAGCGACAGCTCTTCAAACATGGCTTCGCTGTTTTCTTTGTACTCTATTATCTCCGTACTGAGTTTTTCTTTTAATTCTTTTATTATATCGTCTTTAGAAACTCCCTGCTGATCCATCTTGTTCACAAACACAAAGACAGGCACATCGTATTTTTTTAACAGCTTCCAGATAGCGCTTACCTGCGCTTGAACTCCGGCAGCAGCACTTATTACCAGAACCGCCGCATCCAACACGGAAAGCACTCTTTCCATCTCTGCCGAAAAGTCTACATGTCCCGGAGTGTCCAGCAGGGTAAAGTTCTTTCCAAAAGCTGAAAATACCGCCTGTTTGGAAAATATAGTTATTCCCCTCTCTCTTTCAAGGGCATAATGGTCCAAAAAAGCATCCTTCTTGTCAACTCTCCCCGCCTTTTTAATTGCTCCGCTCGCAAAAAGAAGACTCTCAGAGAGAGTCGTCTTTCCCGCATCCACTTGCGCTAATATTCCAAAAACCACATTTTCCATAATATCAATCCTATACTAAAAGCTTCCGCCTCCGCCTCCATGACTCCTGCCCGAACTGCTTCCATGCGTACTGCTTCCCGACTCTTTTTCGCGCTTCGTTTTTGAAACCGTCCTGTACAGGTAGCTATCCTTTACTTCATCCAGATAAAAACTGCTCGCTTCAACATATTTATCGGCATTAAAGACGGCTCTCACGGTCTTAAGCTGACTTGTCATAACAGCTACCGCTATAAATGCGACAACAACTGCAAATACTGCCGCTATTATCAGCCTGGTAACCAAATTTTCACTTTTCTTCCACTCAGGCAGATTGCTGCTGCTGTAAGCCTCGCCGGTTTCTTTGTATTCTCTTGCATATTCATCGCAAAGCTCCGCATACTTCATGAAGCCTTCATAATTTTTTCCGTCCGAAAGATAAGGCACAAATACATCCGCCATATACTCTCTTCCCTTGTCCGTAAGCACATCTATTCCCAGCGCATAGGTAGTTATCCACCAATCTCTCTCGCTGTAATCCATTACGAGCATAATACCGCCCGCAGTTTCCGTACCGAAACCGTTGTAGTCAAAAAAATCATCTGCATACTGCATAAGGCTGCTGTAGCTCTCTCCGGACATAGTATGAATAGCCACATCCAGATTATGTCTTTCGCTTACTTCATCGAGCTTTGCAAGAAGCGAAGCCTCCTCGCTGTCACTCAGCACATCCGCACTGTCTACAAGTCTTGGGAGAAGTCTTTCCGTCGGTATTTCTCCTGCGGCTGCAGTTTGAATAAAGCTTCCGGCAAACATTGTGAAAAGCATAACAAGACAGATAACATTAAATTTTTTTCTTATTTTTAATATTTTTTCCATAATACTCTCCAAACGATTTCTTTATAAGCCTGCGCTTACATGAAAAGACCTGTGAGCAAAAACATAGCTACACCCGCAACCGCAGTAATACCCGCAAAAATCCTTACTCTAAGTCCTCTGTCTACCGGCAAATCGCCTACAAACTTACCTGTCTGTCCGTTCATTGCAAAGATATAAACCTTATCTCTCCACCTTGTAGTGAGCATCCACACAGGATAAAGCGCATACTGCGTCCTTTCATTGTCCACATATATGCTGTCCTGCTCCTTGACTACCGAGCCGTATCCCTCTACGGTATCCCTAAGAGCGGAAACGATGCTGTTCCTTATCCTCTTGTTTGCCACATTTATCTGTGCCTCCGAAGCAACATCATACTTATCCGCTAAAAATCCCGCCAGGTAAGCGGTCTGGAAGTTAACCGCCTCCTTGGTGTCATAAGGCTCCAGCGACTGCATAAGTACATCATCCATCTTGCTTGATGCATCCGCCGGAACGGCACTTACCTTAAGTCCTCCGCCTCTTATTACCGAATAGTAACTGGTTTCCACATAGGTATAGTCCGAGTCCGCCCAAGTTCTCGTTGTTGTGGCTTTAAATCTTACTCTTCCCTTCGTATTTGCGTCAAAGAGCCAGAAAGGAACATACATTCCTTTTATTTCATCTATATGGTTTTCAGTTTTAAACACCTTAGGCAGAAGGATTTTCCCTTTAAGATAGTTGCTGAACATCTCTTTTGCCTGTTTTTTATCAAGCTTAAACGGTATAACCAAATCAGGCTTTATGCCCTTCTCCCACTTACCGCTGATTACAACCCTGTTGCCGCAAAACGGACAGTCCGTTGCGCCCAGCGTGTCATCTCCAACTATCTCGCCTCCGCAGGAATTGCAGGAATACACCGAAAGTCCGTCCCTCTCTCCCTCTTCCCACTCTCTCTGCGGTTCTTTCCAGTTAAGCTCGTCCTTACCGTCGCCCTTAAGCACCTCGTCGTATGCCTCCAGAGCCTCCATCTCAAATTCGGCATCACAGTAAGGACATTTCATCTTCTGAATACCGGCATCAAAATTTATTGCACCGCCGCAATTAGGGCATTTATATTCTAATAGTGCCATATTGCTCCTCCCGCTTCAATAAGACTATGGTCTTTTGTTTCCGCAGTTCACACAGAAATTTCCTTCATTTTTTGTTCCGCATTGAGGGCAGAACCATCCC
>JBHADN010000030.1:0-8404 GCA_041855085.1 Catonella sp. | reverse complement strand
TGAAAGTTGACCTTGTGCTTGCACTTCAGATATTCCTTGTTTTGGGAATTATGTTCGGTGTATTCTTCAACAAGATAAACACAAAGTACCTGTTCTTTATTTATGAAGGACTTGCAGTTCTTTTAGCTTTGTTTACCGGCAAAATGCCGCTCTTTCTGCTCTATGCGCAAAGAGCATTTTTCAGAGGAATATCTACCGGCGATTTGTTTATACCTTTTATAGTTGCAGTAGTGCTTATAAATGCGGTAAACATTTATATTACACTTACAATAGGTAAATATCAGAAGATATATACCAAGGAAGAGCTTAAGGAACTTAAGGCTAAAGGTACCAAGCTCAGCGACTTGAGAGAAGAGAAATCGGAAGAGGAAAAGGCGGAGCTTAAAAAGTCCAGAAAGAAGATGAAGGTTATCGCCCTTATATCCATCGCCGTTTTCTTAGCCGTATATCTCATCTATGAGCCGTTCAGAAACGGACTTAATACGGCATTTGCCACTATATCCAAGCTGGATACCAAGGTGGTTATAGAATACCTGAGATCCTGGGGACCATATACTGCCGTTGTTTCCTTTACACTTATGGTGCTTCAGTCAATTGCCGCACCTATTCCTGCTTTCCTTATAACCCTTTCAAATGCGGCTATCTTCGGCTGGGTTTGGGGTGCCGTACTTTCGTGGTCATCCGCTATGGCGGGAGCAGCTCTTTGCTTCTTCCTTGCAAGAGCCTTAGGAAGAGATGTTGTTGAAAAAATGACCAGCAAGGGCGCTATGGAAAGCGTGGATGTTTTCTTTGAGAGATACGGAAAATTTGCTATACTTATATGCAGACTTCTCCCATTCGTTTCGTTTGACTTTGTAAGTTACGGCGCAGGTCTTACAAATATGGGCTTCTGGTCTTTCTTTATAGCAACCGGAATCGGTCAGCTTCCTGCAACAATAGTTTACTCTTATGTTGGCGGAACTCTCTCGGGCGGTGCTCAGAAAATGTTCGTAGGTCTTATGTCATTGTTTGCTATTTCTATCGTAATCGGTATTATAAAGAAGATTTACAATGACAAGCATAAAAAGGCTGAAGAAACAGGAGCTATAATTGAAGAAGAGTAGTTATTTTCTTCCTTAATACATAAGAAGCATACTCTGCTGTCAGATGCAGGGTATGCTTTTTTGTATGGGGATATTCACGCTCTTGTGTATAAGGGGGGTAGCTTACCGCAAATCCCCTCTTGCGTGTGCACAGCGAGTTTGTTAGACAATGTTTCAGCCGAAAAAACCTCTCCCGATACTTAAATTATATCAGAAGAGGTTCTATTTTTTGAATGTGCGATTTTTTGAGTCGCAGATGCGAAGCTTCATATTACATAAATTTCTATCTACTGCTCCTGCTTTTTCTTTGCCATCTTTTCCTCAAAATCGTCGAATATATAATTGAGCACCGGAGGAAAACCTACAAACTCGCAACCGTAAGAAAATGTTGTTTCGTCCAACTTGGACTTTCTTATAATCTTTACCACGCAATAAAATGCAGAGTGCCTGTCATCAGTAACCTGAATTCTTGCATTAAAATAATACTCGAGAGGCATGTCCGTTTCCGTGTAAAAGCCTATTCCGCGCCTTGAAATATCATGTACCTCTATAGGTGCATTTACATTTTTTATAACCTCATTATCCTGCTTGAAGAGCTCTGAAACACCTAAGATTAAATCTATGGGAAGTCTTTCCGCCTTCCTCTTCTCATTCATCTCCATTCTCTGCCTCCTTTTAGAAAAGATTATATTCAAAGTATATACCAATAAGCGGGAATAATCAAATATTTCTGCAAAACACCTTGTAAAAATTATAAGCTCCCGTATTTTCAGGCTGATAACGAAGCTTTTCAGCCATTCGGGATATACTGCCTGTCCTGAATGGCTGAAGTTAAACTATTTCGGAAGTTCAATTATAATTGTTGTGCCTCTTCCCACCTCGCTATGCACACTTATTGTACCATGATGATATGCTACTGCGTGCTTTACTATGGAAAGTCCAAGTCCGGTTCCTCCGGTTTCCTTTGAATGACTCTTGTCCACTCTGTAAAAGCGTTCAAATATTCTGTCTATGTCCTCGTTAGGTATTCCTATGCCGGTATCTGAAACGGTAAGGACTGCTTCATTTTTTCGGTCTACAATGTCTATGGTAACCTTTCCGCCCTCATCCGTGTACTTTACCGCATTGTCACAAAGATTATACACTATATCATACAACAGCTTTTTAACTCCGCAAATCTCCGTAGGGCTTCCGCTTACCTGTACTTCAATCTTCTTGTTCTTGGCAACCGTAGCTATACTCTCCGAGGCTTCCGCCGCAAGCTT
Source organism: Catonella sp. (assembly GCA_041855085.1). Lineage (GTDB taxonomy): Bacteria > Bacillota > Clostridia > Lachnospirales > Lachnospiraceae > Catonella. The sequence goes on along the minus strand of JBHADN010000030.1, from coordinate 6,057 downwards.
AAGTAAATCGACATTTTCCTTTTCCATATCTGCTCTTTCATCCAACTGTGAAAGCCTTATAACATCGTTGACAAGTGTAACAAGCCTTTGTGCTTCTTTTCTTATATGTCCTACAAAGGTGGAAACATCCTCCGGCTTTACCATACTGTTTTCAATAAGCTCTACACTTCCTAAAATACCTTGAAGCGGAGTTTTAAGCTCATGTGAAACGCTTGCCGTAAATTCGCGCCTGTTGCGCTCCGCCAGAACTCTCTCGGTAACATCGAATATAAGCAGAACCGATCCTATAACTTCTCCCTCAGACTCGATACGGTTAACAACAAACTGGTATTCTCTTCCGAATCTGGACTGCTGTATCTCGCTATGCCCTGTTTCTTCCGCCTCCTTCATGCATAAGCCCATCTCATGATCTCTGTATACAGTAAGAAAATTTTTCCCTACACAGCTTTCATTCAACGAAAAAATTTTATTTGCGGCAGGGTTAATGCTTAATACCGTGCCGTCTTTGTCTATAAGCACAAGTCCCTCATTCATACAGCCGATAATCTGTGTGAATTCCGCTTCCTGCCGTTGAAGCTCCTTCAACTGGGTTTTAATCTTTCTGTTCTGCCTGTTAATCTTGTTCAAAAGGGGCGAAAGTTCCTCATATATTTCGTTGTCAAGAGGAGCATCCAAATCCAGACCGTTTAACGGTTTTACAATGCGCTTTGAGGCTCTGTCCGCCAAAATACCGGAGATAATGAATGTAATGAGAATAACCGCCATAATAGGCTGCAGCATTCCGAAAACCAGAACCCCTACGCTTGAAGTGCTCACAGAAATGCGAAGAACCGTTCCGTCCTCCAGCTTTTTTGCATAGTACATCGTTTTTTCAAACAGGGTATCTGAATAGCGGTTACTTTTCCCCTCTCCGATAGCAAAAGCATTTTTTACCTCTTCACGCTCCAGATGGTTTTCAATGCTTGCCGTACCTGTAACCGTATCGTACAGCACCTCTCCGTCCGTTCCTATACAGGTGATGCGATAATGCTCCGACTGTATTTTCTCCAGATAGCTTATGCCGTCCTCTTCAAAAGCGGTTATTAAAAGCTCAAGCTCATTTTTTAAATCATCTCCTCTTACTTTTTCCAAATAGCTGTATAAGAAGCCCATGATTATTACCGTACTTGCGAGCAGAACTGCACCTGCTACCATAATAATCGAATTAAATATCTTTCTTGTCATACTCCCGCCTCCAGACGATAACCGACACCTCGCACCGTTTCTATCATTCCTCCATATACTCCAAGCTTCTGCCTCAGCGTGCGTATATGCATATCAACCGTTCTGGTTTCACCGTAATATCCGGTTTCCCATATTTCATTAAGCAACTGCTCCCTTGTATACACTATTCCCGGATGCAGAAGAAACAGCCTAAGCATTTCAAATTCCTTGAAAGTAAGCAGTATGCGTTTTCCATCTGCCGTTACTATATGCTCGTCAAGATTTACGGTCAGATTTCCGACCTTAAGGATATTATCGGTTCTCTTCGGCTGACATCTTCTTAAAACCGCCTTGACACAGGAGGCAAGCTCCATAACTCCGAACGGCTTTACAAGGTAATAGTCAGCTCCCAAATCCAAGCCCTTAATCTTGTCATATTCTTCTCCTTTGGCTGTAGCTAAGATAACCGGGATGTCCTTAAGTGCAGCGTCCTCCTTCAGCTTTTTCAGAATGGTTATCCCATCCATCCCGGGCAGCATTATATCAAGTACAATAAGCTCCGGAACGGAGCCGTGTATCTCTTTCCAAAATGAATTCCCGTCTTCAAAGCCCCTCGCCTCAAAGCCTATGGACTGTAGGGTGTACACTTCTATATCCCTTATGCTGGCATCATCTTCTACGCACCAAATCATAGTCTATGCCTCCTTGTGGATTCCTGTGACTGAAAATATTACCCATTCTGCGATATTTGCAGCATGGTCGCCTATCCTTTCTAAATACTTTGCTATCATCATCAGGTCGATGGAGCATTCGCTGTCCTTCTGACTGGACACAATCTCATTTACCAGCTCCTGCTTAATCTTTATAAAATATTTGTCCACCACATCATCGTCAGCAACTACTTTTTGCGCAAGAACCGTGTCCTGACCTACAAAAGCATCTACGCTCTCCGTAACCATTTTGATAGCTGCTGCTGCCATTTCCTGCAAAAGCACATCCGCCGTCTTAGGTCTGTTGACAACCAGAGGGGCAATTTCCGCAATATCCTCCGCCTGATCTCCTATGCGCTCCATGTCGGTAATCATCTTAAGAGCTGCTGAAATCTGCCTTAAATCCCTTGCTACCGGCTGCTGCTGGAGCAAAAGCTTCAGACAAAGGGTTTCTATTGTGCGTTCTTTCTTGTCTATTTCCTCTCCGAGCGAGGATATCCCGCTTAAAGTCTTTAAATCATCTTCTGCAAATGCCTTCAGCACTTTTGAAATAATTTCCTCACATAAAGCACCCATTTCAATCATTTCTTTATTCAAAAGCGCAAGCTGTTCGTCGAACCTGCTTCTCATTATCCGAACCTCCCTGTAATATAATCTTCAGTTCTCTTATCCTGAGGAAAAGAAAACAGCGTTCCGGTCTTTCCGTACTCTACCAGCTCTCCAAGCAGGAAAAATGCGGTATTATCTGAAATACGCACCGCCTGCTGCATATTATGAGTAACTATGATTATTGTATAGTTCTCCTTAAGTTTCATACTAAGTTCTTCTATCTTGGATGTAGAAATAGGATCCAGTGCCGATGTAGGCTCATCCATAAGTAAAACTGTAGGATTTACCGCTAAAGCCCTTGCTATGCAAAGTCTTTGCTGCTGACCTCCGGAAAGTCCGAGTGCATTTTTCTTTAATCTGTCCTTTACCTCATCCCATATAGCTGCATCTCTTAATGACTTTTCCACTATGTCATCAAGCTTTGCCTTGTTTTTCATTCCATGGGTACGAGGTCCGTAGGCTACATTGTCATAAATGCTCATAGGAAACGGATTCGGCTTTTGAAATACCATACCCACTTCTCTGCGCAGCTCATTTACATCTATGGACGAATCGAAGATATTGCTGTCCTTATACCTTATATCTCCCTCTATCCTTAAACCCTGTATAAGATCATTCATACGGTTTAAACTCTTTAAAAAGGTTGACTTTCCGCAACCCGACGGCCCTATGAGGGCTGTTATGCTTTTCTCCGGAATGTCTATATTTATATTTTTAAGCGCCTGATGCTCTCCGTACCACAGGCACATATCCTTTACTGTTATGATACTGCTCATAGCGTTCTCCTCTTCTTAAAATATTTCTCTATAGATACTGCGGATAAATTGATAAGCAATGTAAGTACCATTAAAATAGCCGCTATTGCAAATGCTATGCCGAACTCACCCTGCTCCTTTGCGTATACATAGAGCGCTACCGTAAGTGTACAGCCGGAGCTTGACAGCCCCTCAAAAATCCCGTTTAAGGCATGTGCAAAGCCCGCCGTAAAAAGCAGGGCTGCAGACTCTCCCAGAATTCTGCCTACCGACAATATGCAGCCTGTTATCACTCCGTCTACACAACCCGGAAGAACTACTGTACGGATTACTCTCCACTTTCCCGCTCCCAGTCCGAAAGCACCCTCACGATAGCTTTGCGGTACTGTTTTCAGACTTTCCTGAGTTGTACGCATTATAGTCGGCAGATTCATAATAACAAGTGTCAACGCTCCCGACAGCAAAGATGTCTTAAGACTTAAAAACTGGCAAAAAAACAACATTCCCACAAGTCCGTAAATAATCGAGGGAATACCCGACAAAGTTTCCGCCGCATATTCTATGATTCTGACGAGCTTTTTATTTTTTGCATACTCTGTAAGATAAACCGCCGCTCCGACTCCGAGCGGAATAACAAAAAACAATGCAGCTATTACGACATACAATGTGTTCAGTATGTCCGGCAAAATACCGATTTGTCCCGTTAAATAACTGGGCTTTGTAGAAAGCAGCGTCCACGAAATATTCGGAATGCCTTTTATAAATACATACGCAACTATGAACAGTACCAAAGAGCAGGTAACCGCTACGGAAACCCACATAACGAGGCGCATAAAGATAATATACAGCTTGCGCTCCCTTGAAACCTTATAATCCTGCAAAACTACGCCTCCTTTCTGCCTTTTAAGAAAATACCGAGAGTTGCATTTATAAGCATTATAAAAAAGAACAGTACCAATGCTATGGAAAATAAAGCTTCTCTTTGCAGTCCGCTCGAATACGACATTTCGCTGGCTACCGCAGTTGTGAGAAATCTCACGCTTTGAAACAGCTCCGGCATATTTGCAACATTTCCCGACACCATCATAACCGCCATAGCCTCTCCTACGGCTCTTCCTATTCCCAGTACCACTGCTGTGGCAATACCGCTCTTGGCAGTAGGAACTGAAACCTTAAAAAATGTTTCCATAGGGGTGGCGCCCAGAGCAAGCGAGGCATCCTCATACTCCTTCGGAACTGCATCCAATGCCGTAATGGATACTTTTATAACTCCCGGAAGTATCATAATCGCAAGAACTATGATGGCTGCCAAAAGGCTTGAACCGTCCGGAACATCAAAGACCTCCCTTATGCCCGGAACAAGGATGAGCATTCCCACAAGTCCGTATACAACCGAAGGTATTCCCGCAAGCAGACTTACTGCCGACTCCACAACCGCCCTTACCTTTTTTGAAGCAATCTTCGCCAGATATACAGCCGTAAAAAAGCCTACAGGAACACCAAGAACGATTGCTCCTGCTGTTCCGTAAATGCTTGTAAGGATGAAAGGCAGTATCCCGTAAGAGGGATTGGAAGATGTAGATTTCCATGTCTGCCCGAATAAAAATTCCAATAGACCTATTTCTCTTATGGCAGGTATGCCTGAAACTACCAGATAGACTGTTATCAACAGCACACATCCCACAGTAATCAACCCGAGAAGCAGGAATATACCGTGAACTGCCTTCTCAAAAAAATTCTTTCTGTCCTTCATCTGCTAACTCCTTAATTGGCAGGGAAAACTCCCGTGCCGGAAATGATTTCCGAAGCCTCGGCTGATGTAACATAGTCAAAAAATTTCTGTGCGGTTTCTGAAAGCGCCACATCCTTTTTGGTTACAAGTATGAAAGGACGCTGTACAACATATCTTCCGTCTTTGATGGTTTCCTCGCTCGGAACTACACCGTTTACGGATATTGCCTTTATCTTATCTGAAACGGATGCGAGAGAAGCGTAGCCTATTGCGTTCGGATTGCCTGCTACAGTTGTCATTACATCGCCTGTAGAGGTAAGTTCCTGACGATACTGACACATATCCTTTGTATCGGTTATGCTCTCAAAACCATCTCTGGTTCCGCTTCCCGCCTCACGCCCTATAAGTACAATTTCTCCGTCATTTCCTCCTAAATCTTTCCAGTTGGTTACCTCTCCTTTATAAATTCTTCCGATATCCTCTATACTGAGGTCGCTTACAGGATTATCCGGATTTAACACAATTGCAATTCCGTCATAGGCAAGTACCGTTTCTACCAGTCCTTTTGCCTTTTCCTCATCCTTCAAATTTCTTGACGAAACTCCTATATCGCATCTTCCCTCCGCAACAGACTGGATACCTGTACCCGATCCTGTCGGATTGTATGTAAATTTCACTCCCGAATTGCTCTGTTCAAATGCTTCTCCCAATGCTCCTATAACTTTTTCCATTGAGGTTGAACCGTCCGTAGACACTGTTCCTCCCGAGCTGCTGCCTCCACAGCCTGCAAGTATACCTGTTGCCAATGCTGCCGCCAACAAAATACCGGTAATCTTCTTCATAAACTCACAATCCCTTTCTTAATCCACTTTTATTTAACCATCTTATCCCATAATATCCGATAAATGTAAAATAAAAAAGAAGTGTTTTGTAAAATCTATGTAAAATCACGGGATGCTGCTCCTTATTTCCTGCGAGAATATGTATTCTGCCACTCTCTTACTCTTTCCTTCATTCCCTTTATATCAAACACACCGCAGGCAAATCC
>JBHADN010000029.1:0-3408 GCA_041855085.1 Catonella sp. | reverse complement strand
CGCAAGAGATCACCCAGGACGTAGTGGTAAATCACGAGCTTCAGGAAGCTTATGACAAGCTAAAAGAAGAATTTGATGCTCTTCAAACGCAATCTGATGCAGCGACCAAGAAAATCGCGGATCTGGAAAAGCAGGCTAAGGCTGAGCGTGAAAGGCGTGCGGCGGTTACAAGCGCTGAGGGAGAAAAGAAAGCAGCCATCCTTGTAGCTGAGGGAAAGAAGGAAGCTACAATACTTGAAGCGGAGGCGGAAAAGGCGGCGCAGATTCTTCGCGCGGAGGCTAAAAAGGAAGCTACTATACGCGAGGCGGAAGGTCAGGCGGAGGCCATACTTGCCGTTCAGCGTGCAAATGCGGACGGTATCAAGCTTCTAAACGAATCAGCCCCAAGCAGCGAGGTTATTAAGCTTAAAGGTCTTGAGGCATTCGGAAGAGCGGCGGACGGCAAAGCTACCAAGATTATTATTCCGTCGGAGATACAGGGACTTGCAGGACTTGTGTCGGGAATTACCGAGGTTGCGGCTGAGGCGAAGAAAGGTACAGAGGTTTAATTTACATATTATACAAGGGCATAGTCGGTATTGACTGTGTCCTTTAAATATCATTTGCACCTGTTTGCAGGCAACCGAGATAAATTGAGAATGAAATACGGGAGAATACATGAACTTACTGACAGCAGAAAATATATCAAAAAGCTTTAACACGGAGAAAACTCTGTTTGAAAATATTTCTTTAGGAATAAATGAGGGAGAAAAAATAGGCGTCATAGGCATAAACGGAACGGGGAAGTCTACACTTTTGCGGATAATAGCAGGAGAAGAAGAAGCGGACAGCGGAAGATTGACCAAAGGAAATTCGGTAAGAATAGCATATTTGCCGCAAAATCCGGAATTTGATGATAACGAAAGCGTTATAAGTGAAGTAATAAAGGGAAAAAAGGCTAAAAATGAGTTTTGGGATATAGAGGGCGAGGCAAGAAGCCTGCTCGATAAATTTGAGATAGAAGATGTGGAAGCAAAGGTAGGTACACTTTCAGGAGGACAGAAGAAGAGGGCGGCTCTTGTAAGAACTCTGCTTGACGATGCGGAGATTTTAATTCTGGATGAGCCGACCAACCATCTTGATACTGCTATGTCGGGATGGCTTGAAGACTATCTAAAAAAGACGCGGCAGGCAATCCTCATAATCACACATGACAGATATTTTCTGGATCAGGTTACAAACAGGATTGTGGAGCTTACACATGGAAAGCTGTATTCCTATGTGGGAGGCTATATGAAATACCTGGAACTGAAGGCGGAGAGAGAAGAGATGGAGCTTGCCACGGAAAGAAAAAATGCCGCACTTTTTAAAAAGGATTTGGCTTGGATGATGCGCGGCGCAAGAGCAAGATCAACCAAGCAGAAGGCACATATTGAGAGATTTGAAGAACTGAAAAACAGGGACAAGATTATAACGGATAAAGAGATTGTAGTTGACTCGGTTTCCAGCAGACTGGGAAAACAGATTATTGAAATCGAGAACATCTCAAAGAGCTATGGAGATAAAACGCTGTTTAAGGACTTTTCATACAATTTTCTCAGAAGTGACCGTATAGGTATAATAGGGAAGAACGGCTCGGGCAAATCTACGCTGCTTAAGTGTATACTCGGGCAGATGGAGCTTGACGGCGGCAGTATTGTAACAGGGCAGACGGTTAAAATAGGCTATTTCTCGCAGGATTCGGGAGAGCTTAATCCGACACGGACAGTAATAGAGTCGGCGAAAGACATAGCGGAGTACATAAAGACCTCCGACGGAACTATTTCGGTAAGCAAGATGCTTGAGAGATTTCTTTTTGACAGTAGCATGCAGTACTCAAAAATAGAAAAGCTGTCAGGAGGGGAAAAAAGAAGGCTTGCGTTGCTTCACACTCTTGTTTCGGCGCCTAATATACTTATTTTGGATGAGCCTACCAATGACCTCGATATCACAACCCTATCCATACTGGAAGATTACCTCGACAGTTTTGACGGAGTAGTGGTAACAGTTTCTCATGACAGATATTTCCTTGACAGAGTTGTGGATAAAATATTTTCACTTGAAAACGGCACGATAAAAATTTATGAGGGAGGATACAGTGACTATCTTCTAAAGGCGGAAAGTTCAGGGAAAAACGAGGCAAAGGAAGAAAAAAAGCAGGAAGTTGTCAAAAACAGGGATTGGAAGAAAAATCGGGAATTAAAGCTGAAATTTACTTATGCGGAGCAGAAAGAATTTGAAACTATCGACAGCGATATCGCAAACCTTTCGGAGGAGATAGAAAGGGTAAATCTGGAAATAGAAAAAAATGTATCAAATTACGGCAGACTCGGTGAGCTTACGGCAAAGAAAGAAGAACTGGAGGAAGCTCTCGCAGCTAAAGAGGAGAGGTGGCTTTATCTTAACGAGCTTGACGAGAAAATAAGAGAGGCAAAGGGTAAATAGTATGAGAATTGATTCATATGTGCTGAAAATTATTGCCATACTGGCTATGTTGGTCGACCACGGCACAGTAGCATTTGACAGCCTGCTTACATTTGAAATGTATGAGATGGGACGGGCTATAGGGCGTACGGCATTTCCAATCTTTTGCTTTATGATAGTTGAAGGCTATATACATACCGGAAACAGATGGAAATACTTATTAAGGCTCGGTGCATTTGCTCTGATTTCGGAAGTGCCGTTCGACCTTTTGTTTAACAATAAGCTTTTGGAGTTTCACTATCAGAATGTATTTTTTACGCTTGCTATAGGGCTTGCGGCGATTATGCTGCTCGGCAGAGCGCAGGAGGAAGCGGCCAAGAGGCTTACTCCGGGCGGAAATGCGGCGAAGATAATTCTCATAAGCCTGCTGAATCTGATATTCCAGCCTGTGGTAATTCTGTCTGCGATGTTTTTTGCTGAGAGGTTTAATACGGACTACTCTTCAATGGGTATCCTGCTTATAATTTTCATATACTATTTTGAAAAAATACAGGTATTTACAAAGGGCTTGAGAGAAAAACTGGGCGAGAACAGGCTTAGGCTCGTATTTGCGGGAATTGCCGTGGCGCTTTGGTTCTTGCTGTATGATGTAAAAATCGGAAGCGTTGTGGAAAGTGCAGGATTTCCGGCTATAATATTTATAGTTTTTTACAATGGAGAGCGTGGAAGATACAGACTGCCTAAATATTTTTTCTATGCATTTTATCCGCTTCACATCCTGCTGCTGTACTTCCTCAGAAAGCGTCTTGCAGGTTTTTGATGTGAAAAAGCCGGATATTATCTTAGTTATAACAAAGAATATTCCCGAAAGTGAAATGCGGCTTATAGAGGTGATACTGGCGGAATGCAGGAGGTGCGGGACAAATGTTATAAAGTGCAGCGGCGCACCGGGAGAGTTTAAAGAGG